>JAKZTU010000276.1:0-3746 GCA_047516945.1 Acidimicrobiales bacterium | reverse complement strand
CTGGAGGATGGGAGCAGTTCGCCACGAAACGTGACCTGGCAGACCTTGAGGTCAAGACACAGGCCGGATTCGTCGAACTCAACGCCAAGATGGATGTCCAGTTCGCGCAACTCCGCGAACAACTCGCTGAGCGATTCGCGGCGATCGACACGCGATTCGCAGAGTTGTCCGACAAACGCAGCAGAGATGTTTGGGCGTTCGTTGTGGCAATTGTCGTGATGACTGTGTCCATCTGTGGCTCTGTTTTCCTATCCGTCTGGCAATTCGCACCAGCCTGAACCTGCGCATCCCCCGGACCACCCCAGAATCGGGGCTTTCAAGCACCCTTTGTTCTGAATGTTGAGCACATAGGCGGTAGATTCGACTGCAGTTGGCGAAACGCGAGAAGCCAACGCCAGAACGGAGCAGCGATGAGATCAGCAGTCACCGACAAAAAAGCGCGGGCACTGAAGTCACACCGATCAACTCGGTCAAACCTGCTTCGTCTCATGCGAGCAGCGATCGCCCTTATCATGCTCGCCAGCACAGTCGGACTAGCTACCACCACAGCCACCGCCCAAACCGAAACCGAAACCGAAACCGAAACCGAAGAAACCGTCACCTGCCCATCCGACACAGGCACGCTGCCATTCACCGATGTCGACCCCAACAGCTTCGCCTTCAACGACGTCCGCTGCCTACTAGAACTCGGCATCACTCAAACGTCAGACAACCGTTACCGCCCACATGACGAAGTAACCCGCGAAGAAATGGCCGCATTCATGGCGCGCACCTATCGCCAAGTGACCGGAAACCCAGCGGAAATCGCCGAGACGCCCTTCACCGATGTACCCGAAGACTCCTTCGCCATCAACGATATCGGCCGCATCTACGGACTCGACATCACCAAAGGCACCACCACCACCACGTACTCGCCCAGAAGCGCCGTGCTTCGATCACACATGGCCTTGTTCATAGCGCGCCTGCACAAAGCAGTAACCGGCATCGACGCGCCAGTTGTCAACACCGAATTCACCGACATCGGCAGCCGCTCGCCAGAACAGCAAAAAGCAATCGCTCAGATCTACGGCCTCGAAGTCACCACCGGCACCACACCAACCACATTCTCACCCAGAGCCGGAGTGACACGCGAACAAATGGCATCGTTCATTGCCCGCTTGTATCGCACTCTCACCAATACCACCGCCGAAGCCCCCAGCGGCCTCACGACCGTGCCCAGCGGCGATGACGGCACCGAACTGACCGTTACCTGGGAAGGCCCCAGCTTCACCGGAGGCAACACCGTCACCGGCTACGTCGTGCAATGGAAATCCGGCGAAGAAGACTACGCCACAACTCGTCAACAAAGCTCCAGGGTCCCAACAACCAAAATCCCCGGCCTCACCAAAGGAACCGAATACACGCTCAGAGTCGCCGCCGTAAACGCCGGAGGCAACGGACCATGGTCGGTTGAAACAACCGGCACCCCGGCCGTCGCACCAGGACTAGTCAGCAACTTCAACGTCGAATCCGGCAACATGGAACTCACCCTGACCTGGGAACCACCTGCCGACGACGGCGGCAGCGACATCACCGGCTACCTCGTCCAATGGACCGCCAACCGCCGAGTCAAACCCCTCGAGTTCTTGATCGACGACGCGGCTCAACGCAGCCACACCATCACCGGCCTGCAAAACACCACCGCAGCCAACCCTTCGGCGTATTACGTCTGGATCACCGCCATCAACGCCTACGGCCAAGGCTCACTAACTCCAGCGCCCAACGGCAAACCAATCAGCCCCAGCACCGTAGGCGCCGACCTCCCCTCAGAACTCGCTGTCACCCCCTCTGAAACATCAGGTACAGAACTAATCGCCGAATGGCGAGCCCCGCGAGACGACGGCGGCGAACCCGTTGAGAGTTACCGAGTCGAACGCAACTGCGCGACCAGCAGCGGCAGCACCGGCTGGATCACCACCGGAATTCCCGGCAATCCAGCGGGCCGAGTGGACGTGCCCAACGTCCCAACCGAGAAATACTCGATCACCATTACCGGCCTGGAAAACGGCCAACCCTGCGACGTACGAGTACGAGCAGTCAACGCCAAGACCAACTCCACCGGTCCCTGGCGCTGGGTCTCAGTAACAGCCACACCGGTACAAGTACCAGGGCCTCCTGGCCTGGACACAACCGGAGTGCTGTCAGCCCATGAAGCCCTGCAAGTCACCTGGACCCCACCCGCCGACAAAGGCGGCGGCATTATCACCGGCTACGAAATCACCTACTCGTCGGGCGGAACACCCCAACAAATCAACGTAACTGGCTCGGTCACTTCAACAACTATCACCGGACTCAGCAACGGCTTCGGCTACACCGTGTCGGTCAAAGCCATATCTGGTTCGGGCAAGAGTCAACCCTCATCTGCAGTAACCGCAATACCAAAGGCTGTGCCCGCCGCCCCACGCAACGTCGCGGCGGGCCCGCTGCCAGCAGTTGACACCAGCGGCAACGCAGTCGTAGTCGACTCCGAAGCCCTGCTAGTCACCTGGGACCCACCCGCCAACAACGGCACCAACCCCGTGCTCGGCTATGTCGTGGAATACCGCGAATCCTTCGTGCCCCGAAGCTCACCAGACGCCTACGACGAAGTACGCGCCGGAGACTGGACAGAAGTCACCCTCACAGCCGCTCACATCAACAGCCGAACAGTCACCATCACCAACCTCAAAGACCGCCGCAGTGGCTCCGCTACCGGACGAGGCGTCTCCTTTGACGTGCGAGTCCGAGCAACCAACGACCACGACGGCGACGGTTCCACAAACAGCCCAACCCCAACCGAAGGTGGCCCCTGGGCAATGACCTCGGCAGCCCCAGCAACCCAACCCGACAGCATCGGTGCCGATGAATTCGAATCCGAAGCCAACATCGATATCGAGCCCGGATTCAAGTTGTTGACCGTGACCTGGAACCCGCCAGACGACGGCGGCACTCCCATCACCCACTATCTGCTCAACTACGCAGAAGGCGAAACCGGCCAATTCGAAACCGACAGCAGAGTCGACGCACCGGCCCACCACCACACCATCACCGGGCTCGACGACGGCACCACCTACTTCGTAGTGATCCGCGCCGTCAACGCAGTCGGAACGGGCGAATACAGCTACGAAATCAGCGGATACACCTCAGCGGTACCGCCCGCACCCGGCACTGTCACCGCAGCCGCGCCAAGAGTCAACAGCAACGGCACGCCCGGCAACGGCACAGAACTAACGGTCACCTGGTCCCCCGTCACGCGAACAAACGGCGGACCCCCGATCACCGGCTACGAAGTGCAATACCGCCGACTCGCCGACCCCGACAAACCAGTACCAGATGCCCGCTATTCAGCACACGTCTGGGAAACCGTCGACGGCGACAGCGAAACCGCCGGCACCGACTTCCCGCTGGGTGCGTTGACCGCACAGGTCCAGGGCCTAGAAGAAGGAGCTAGTTACCAAGTACGGGTCCGAGCCGTGACTCGCTCCGGATTCGTGGGCACCTCGGGGTATGCCCCCATCGTCAAGACCGCAGGCGTGCCGACCAACGTGTCGATCTTCGCGGTACGGATCAACGACGCACCGGCAAACGAACCCGACAACACCAAGATCATCACCTGGGACTCCAGCGGACAAGGGCTCAACGGCGTAACCAGCTACAAGATCAGATGGTTCCCCTCCCAAGCCGGTGCCTCCGGTAGCAGCGGCAGCACCACAGTCGGTATAGGCACC
>JAKZTU010000275.1:0-18108 GCA_047516945.1 Acidimicrobiales bacterium | reverse complement strand
TGGTTGACTCAGCGTCGAAACTACCCCGATTTCTGAAGCCCTGATTTATTCCGTAGCAGAGTGCGGCGGGATACCAACCCGGTCAGACTCAGACCGTGTCGAGGCGGGCTACCGCGGAGTTGCCGAATTCGATGAAGCGTTGGTAGCTGTGTTCGTAGGCGGGGTCATGGGTGGGCAGGATTGTTTGCATGGCGGGCATGGGCCATGCGCCGTATTCGACGCCTGGTTTGGGCCACCAGTCAAGTCCCGCGCCGGAAGCCAAAGCGGAGCCATATGCAGCCGAATAGTCCGGCTTTTCCGGTACCAGAACCTCAACGCCCAGCACCGATGCTTTGATCTCACACCAAAGCCGGCTCAGCGCTGGCGATCCACCGCATGCCAGCGTCTGCAACTCGTACCCTCCAGCCGCCAGATTCTCAGCAATATGGGCGAGGCCGTAAGCAGTCGATTCCAACACTGCCCTAGAAATTTCCTCAGGACCCGAATCGAGGGACAGTCCATGTATCTCGCCTGTGAGCCGTTTGTCCCAGCGGGGATCACGTTCACCCGCAATGTAGGGCAGCACAAGCACACCTTTGGCTCCGGGCGGAACCTGCGCTGCTTTGGCGAGCACCGCGGCAATCGACAGTCCGCTGAGGCTTGCCCACCACTCGAGCAAACGGCCATGACCGTTTACCGGTCCACCGACGATCGACACGTCCTGCACCGCGCTCGGCATCGAAAACATGCCATCACGAACCGAATCGGAGGCCACCGCCAACCCCAGCCCTCCGGTGCACCCGCCGGGATCATGTCCAACCCCCGGGCGATAGGCACCGCACGCCCAAAACCCCATGAACGCGTCGGCCGACGCAGGCACCAACACAGTGCCTTTCGCCAAGCCATGACTGCCGTCGTTGACGCCCACCGACGAACCGGTGGCAATCGGCTCCCCGAAACCAACCGGCGCCGGATCACCGGGCCACAAACCGTGAAAGGGACCTCCCCCAAGCTGGCGCAACACCCAATCCCAAATCTCGCAAGGAGCAAAACCATCCCCAAGCTCGTCACGCAAAATCTCGCATTGAGCCGCATGAACTTCGTGAAGCCCCAGGTCGGCAACCGCGGGGTGGGTGACGGTGACTGCCAAGCCTTCCGGGATCGGAACCGTGGTGGGGGTTTGGCCGCCCACAGCAAGAGCTGCGGGTTTGCTGGCGGCTGGGCACCTCACCACCAGTTCGTTCATGGCGCTGAGCATCGCCTCAAGCCAACTGTTCGGGTCGGCACGGCCGACGGGCCAAGATTCGCTACCGCGGTAGCCGACCGCAGCGGTCGCAAGGATCTTTCCTTGGCGGTCACAAGCGATAGCCCGCGCCGCGCTGCTGCCGAGATCGGCACCAACGACAACCGACAATTCAGGCTCCAGTTTCGGCGCCCACCAGCACGCGGTATACCGGTGTGTGGGTGGCTTGTTGCAGGGCGTCGGCCACCGTTTCGAGGCTGTAGCGGGCGGTTACCAACCGGTCGAGGTCATCGCTGAGCGCCCCGGACCGCAGCAAACCGGCAGCGATACGCCAATCCTGGGGCTCTTGGCTGTAGACGCCCACCACCGTGATCTCCTCATGGTGGAAGTGATCGAGGCCGAAACTTCCGGTGAGTTCTTTCGGGAAGGCGCTGTAGAGCACGATGGTTCCGCCGCTGTCGCAGATGTCGACGGCCAGCTCAAACAGTCCAGCGGCCGCGGCGGTGACAAAGACAATGTCGGCTTTCCCGCCAACGTCACGAGTGGTTTGCGGTGTGGCGGTCCAATCCGCTCCCCCGTCAGCCGCTTCGTCGAGACGACTGCTCGATACGTCGACAAGCCCCACAGAACCGGCACCCCAGGCTCGGCACAGAGCGTGATGCAAACGCCCCATATATCCCGCCCCCAACACCGCTACCCGGTCACCGGCGAGCATCCCGCTGAGCCGTACCGAATGAACCACACACGCCAATGGCTCACCCATGGCAGCTTGTGCGATGGGTATGTCGCCGGTGACGTACGCCTGTGAGGCGGACACCCGAACGAAGTCGGCGAGCCCTGCCCCCATCGAAATCGTGCCATCGGCTAGAGCGCTGCCTTGCGGTTGTTTGCACACTGCGCTACGACCGCGGCGACAGGTCGTGCAGGTGCCGCAGCGGGTCAGCAAGTCAACCGCCACAAGATCGCCGACTTTGGGTGCACCCGGCAATGGAGCCACCTGCTCGCCGGTTTCGACCACCCGCCCTGCGACCTCGTGACCAGGGGCAACAGGGTAAATCTGTTTCTCCCCGGAGAACAGGCGCCGTTCCATCGTGCATAGTCCGCACGCCCCTACCCGCACCAGAATGTCTTGCGCTCCTATCACTGGAAGCGGCTCTGAACGTAACTCCACCTCGCCAACACCGGTCACGACCGCGACCTGCATCACTCCGGTGGGCACAGAGGTGGGCACAGCGGTGGGCACAGCGGTAGAAGCCATCTCTCAGACCGACTTCAACAAGAGATCGCTGGTTTTCCCAGACACAAACAGATCGCTTCCCGCCATCAACAACTCACGGTAGCTCTCTTCGGAGGGCAGCGAATCCAAATAGGCGTCGAGCGACCCGAGATCGGGGGCGTCGATCATCCAATACACCACTCCGTAGGCGCCGTACGCCTCCATCCAGGAAGTCACAGCACCACCATCAGGCACACGCGCGGCGAGGTGTGCGGTGTAGGAGGCGATCCAGTCCCGCACCCGCATACCGTCACTCGAATCGACCTGCGCTTTGCGAATCATCCGAACCATTGTTGCTCACTCTCTTCTATTCCGTATATCGGGCCTATTCCGTATATCGGGCTCATGGCAGCCAAACTTCCATCGCCATTGCTTTCGGGTTGAAGCCGTTCGATGCCGAGGTCTCACTCGGGCAGGCTGATACAGCCACCAGCAGGTCGATTTCTGCACGGATGTCGATGTAATCGCCGGGCTGCGCCAACGACTCCTTGAACACCAATTCGTGCTCGTCGATCACGTCGGTGTGCATGAAGATATTGAAAATGTCGGGCACCAGATCAGCCTCGAAACCCCAAGGAGCGATCGCTTCCTCCAGATTTCCTTGACAGGTCCGATGTTGAGCCTCAGCGCCAATGTCGTCGCGCACCGAATACACCCCCGCAGAGCAGCGGCCTCCGTTCCAGGCGAAATGCTCACCGACCGGATCGTCGATGACGGTTCCCATCACCCGTTCATAAGGAGGTCGCGAATACAAATAAGTGAGTCGGCGCATCGTGCCGGTGCCCGCCAACATGTTGAGCGCCACTGATTGCCCGGCGTGATACCCCTCCCGCGGGTTGTCAAGGGCCAAAAAAGCGGTGTCGGCCACTTGCGGACCTTCAGTGGCGATGATCCGAACTACCTGACCGGCGAGCACTTCCACCGCCTGTCCTTCACAGCGCGGGATCTTTACCCGCTCAACGATCTTGCGGGTCACTTGACGACCTCCCACACGGCGCTGTTCGAATCGGCGACAGTGCGTAACGGATCGCCTGCCATCAGCCGGTTCCACTCCCGCAAATAGCCTCGCATCGGCGCTTCATGGGTGACAGGAACCCGACGCACACCCGCAGAGTCGGGGATATCAGAAGGCATCCCGAGTCCCTTACTCATGTCGATCCATTCAATCTCTGAGATTCCAAGCCCTTGCTGACAGCGTTCGAAAATCTCCAAATCATCCGGGTTGCCGAGGCTCGGGAAGTCTTCGGCTATACGCATTCGTAAGACATTGACTTCTTCAGGCACGCCAACAGCGGCCACCACCCAGGTGTGCAGACGGGTTTGGTCAACCCGAACCGGGTCAACCACTTCCACATGGTTTCCTTTCAACAACAGGTTCGGAAAGATCGAGAGGTTGACCATCGACCCAGCCGCCAGATCCAAGAGTTCCGGTGCCGCGTCTCCGAATTTTTCGACGAGACGCTCCTGGTAGGGCTCCTGACCAGGAATCGGCCGTTGAGCTTGCCAAAACGATGAGTTGAGACCAGGCCGTTGGTCGATGAACAGGTGTCCGTTCCCGAGGTCTTCGCCGTACATCTCGGTTTCGTCCGGGGCGTTCTTGAACTGCGAAAGGCTCTTGGCCCCACCGTGTTGGCGTTCGTTGAGCAACACGAACGAGCGATGAGCGAACGTCGGATGCGCGCCATCAGCAGCGTTGTCCCAGGCAAGTTTCCAGTTGCCGTTGTAGATCATTCGTTGACGGTTGCGGAGCTGGATCTCACCTGTTGGTGAACGGTCCACAAACTCTTCGATTCGAGCTGCGGCCGGGCCGAGCCAGTCAAGTAACGGCATCGCCGCGGTGTTCAAGGTTCCAAAAATAAAGCCCCGAAAGGTGGCCAGGCGCGGAACTTGGGCCAGGCCGTGAGCGGATTTGTCGAACTCGGCTGGATAACCCGTCATGTCGGGGATCGTGACGAGTGCACCAGAGTTGGAATAGGTCCAGCCGTGGTAGCTGCACTGGAAATGCCTGGCTGATCCTTGGTCTTGTTGACACACCGTTGATGCCCGATGCGAGCAGCGGTTGAACAAAGCTCGCAACTGTCCGTCTCTGTCTCGGGTGACGATCAGCTCTCGGCGGCCCAGATGGGTGGTGATGAAGTCGTTCGGTTCGGGGATCTGACTTTCGTGAGCTACATACACCCAGGTTCCACCGAAAATCTTCGCCATCTCCTGATCGAAGATCTCAGGCTCGGTGTAAATCGACCGATGCACCCGACGGGTTTGGACCAAGTCGGACATGATCACAGGATGAACGGGAACTTGCGGACATCGCCGCGGCTGTTGACCAGGCTGACGATCTTTCGGGCGATGGTCCAGTCACCTTCGAGGTCTCGCAGGATGTAGTCGTTGCGGCTCACGAATGGTGTGACGGAGTTCCGGCGGTATTCCCAGGCTGCTACCGAGCAACGCACGGCCACCTCGGTTGTGTTCGGCTCGAGCGGCCAGACGGCAACGTTGCTGACCTGGCGACAAACGCTGGACACTGGCTGCTGGGAATGGGTCCAACCTGTTTCGAGCAGCGCGATCCGGTCTTCGAGCCGACGCCGGTCGTCGAGCATGAACGAAACTTTGGTGCGCGGGTCGCTGTCGGGGTCGATCGGCACCCAATACAACGCGTCGGCCGCGAACCGGGCTAGCCACTGCCGGTACTGCTGGTCGTCGAGCAGACGGGCCTCGTGACACAGCACCCGTTCGGCAACATCTCGAAGCAACGGGTCGTCGGGCCCGCGGTCAAGATTGCGTGAAGCCGCGAACGAGGCGAGTTCGCGGTAGCGCTCCTCGTCAATCGTGCTGTGTTGCTCCACGCTCACAAGCCAACCTTGCTACGGCCCGTGTACGGCCTGCATCAGCCGGGTCACCATGTTCTTCGGATCCTGCGAGCCCCAGACATTGCGACCGATCGCCACCCCGGCAGCCCCTGCTGCCACAACGCCGGAAGCCATCTCGATCACATCGTCTTCGTGATCCATTCTGGGTCCACCCAAAGCGACCACCGGCACGCCACACGCCTCGATGATTTCGGTGAACTCGTCGGTGGGGCCCGGGCACATGGTCTTGATCATGTCGGCACCCAACTCAGTTGCGATTCGGGCGCCCTTGGCGACATTGGTGACCGTCCAGGGAACCTCTTGGCCCCAGCCTCCCGGAATCGACTCGGCGATCAGCACCATCCCGATCTTCTCGCACTCTGCACTCAGGTGAGCTAACCGAGACAGTGATACATGTTCGTCGTGAGCGCCGCTGAAGGCCATCACGATGATCGCGTCGGCGCCGAGGACCATGGCCTGCTCCGCGGTGTAGAGCAGGGTCGACGTGTCGTCGGTTGCAGGTTCGCCCATGTCGGCAATCCCGCCATCGACGCGCAACACCAGACCGCTTCGGGCGAAGGCTTCGGGGTAGCGCCGTGCCAGGTGCCAGGTTGTGAGCACAGCGTCGGGCTCTGCGGAGGCGATCGGTTCGATGGCTTCTGCGGGAACGCCTGTGCCCATGTAGGCAGGATGGTCCATCGCCACCAGCACGCAGCGACCGTCGCCGGCAACTACTCGACTCGCACGGCGGCGTTTGCCTGCCGAAACCGCCGACAGAAAATGCGCACCTGCGGTCATGCAACGTACCCTTTCTCGGGTGGACTGATGGTCTTACCATACGCGATGTGCTGCTGTTCACCCATAACCAGCGCAGCGATCAACTCGAGGGGATGCCGTGACCGAAAACATTGACCTGCTGATCAAAGGCAACTACGTCGTCACCATGAACCAGACTCGTGACGTCGTTCACGACGGTGCCGTGGCAGTCCGTGGGCGTGAAATCGTGGCGGTCGGCAAAACCAGCCGACTCGAGCAGCAATACCACGCAACCGAAACCATCGGAGGCGACCGTTTCGTGGTCACACCCGGCATGGTCAACTCCCACATCCACATAACCGGCGAACCGCTGACCCGCGGCTATGTCCCCGACGACACACCCTTTGAAGAGAACGTCTTCATGTGGCTGTGCCCGCTGTACTCCATGTACACCGCCGCTGAGGAGCGGTTGTCTGCGCAATTGGCGGCAACCGAAATGCTCAAGTCGGGCACCACCACCTTCCTCGAAGCCGGCACCATCCGTTTTCTTGACGACGTCGTCGACGTACTCCAAGAAGTCGGGATCCGAGGACGGGTAGGCCAATGGGTCTGGGACCTGCCACCCGAACCTGATGTTTACAAACAAGACACCGACCAGGCCATCACCAACCTGCAACGCC
This sequence comes from Acidimicrobiales bacterium, assembly GCA_047516945.1. GTDB lineage: Bacteria > Actinomycetota > Acidimicrobiia > Acidimicrobiales > Aldehydirespiratoraceae > VXYK01. The sequence continues at coordinate 11,328 of JAKZTU010000275.1, read as the reverse complement.
AACTTGAGCACCACCCCGCAGCAGCCGAGAACCGGATAAGTGCCTGGTCGCTGCTTGTGGGCCACACCACCTGCTCCGATCCGCTTTGGCGGGCCGCCCGGGAACTGGCAACCGAGCACAACGTCGGGCTGAGTTTTCACATGTCACCGGCCAAGCTCGATCCTGAAGGTTTCGTCGCCGAATTCGGTCACCGGCCCATGGTGCACCTGGCGCAACTCGGGGTGCTCGGTCCTGATGTCGCCATGACTCATTGCGTGCAGGTTGACGACAACGAGATCGAGATCATGGCCGAAACGGGCGTGCATGTGGCGCATTGCCCGACCACCGCGCTCAAGGTCGGTTACGGGGTGACCCAGGTCGGCAAGATGCCGGAGATGGTGCAGTCCGGTATCAACCTCGGTATCGGTACCGACGGCAACAACGCTTCGAACTATTCCGACTTGATGCGGGCCACTTATCTGGTAGCTGGTTTGTTCAAGGACGGACGCCAAGACCCGCAGATGTTCCCCGCAGAAAAAGCCTACGAAATGGCAACACTAGGCGGAGCTGAGTTGATGCAGATGTCTGATCAGATCGGCTCGCTCGAAGTGGGCAAACTCGCCGATGTCGTGATGCACGACACCGACCGGCCCGAGTGGCGACCGCTTCTCAACATCGCCAACCAACTCGTCTGGTCAGCCGACGGGCGGGGAGTGCATACCGTTGTCGTCGACGGCAACAAGGTCGTCGAAAACGGGCAGATGACAACTATCGACGAACAAGCCCTCTACGCCCAATCCCAACTCGCCGGCGAAGCAATCACCACCCGCTCCGGCCTCCCCGACAAAGCAAAATGGCCCGTGCTATAGACTCAAGCTGATGACCGAACCCGATGCCTACGAGCGAGCGCGGCAGTCCTACTTGAATCGAAAACCGGTCCCGCTGGGAAAGCCCGGTCAGAGATACCCGATTCGCGACGAAATACGCCAGAGACAAGAGTCTCCTGCTCACTGAAGACCTTCAAGACGGCCAAGTGCTCGACGGCTTAATCGTGGTGAACCCATTCAGCCACAGCCCCGCCACATTATTCTGAATCTCGGCTTTCCCTTTCATCCAATCGAGCCTTGTCATCCAATCGAGGGTTCAGCGAATTGGCCAGTGGGAGACGGCTTTGATGTTGCTGCGCCTTCGCAGGGATTGGCCGGCGTGTTGGGCCTCGACCGCTAGGGCAGCGACATCGACGGTTGTTACCTGCCCGTCGGCGACTACGGGTTCGCCCGCTACGTAAACGTCTCTCACTGATCTGCCGTCGCTACCCCAGATGAGTTGCAGGACCGGATCGGGGCTTGGGGGAATCCACTCGATACGGGACCGGTCGTGAACCACGATGTCGGCTTGCTTACCTACTTCGAGCGAGCCGATGCGATCGGCCATGCCAAGGGCCTCAGCACCGGCGATGGTGAGCAACTCAAGCGCATCATGAGCTCCGAAGATCGTCGGGTCAACCGCAGCGTCTTTCGCCACCCCCGCAAACAAGGCCGCTGTGCGGACCCCGTCAACCATGTCGCCGGCGTTCTCGGCGTCGCACCCCAAGGCCAGGCGTCCCCCTTCACGCCACAAATCCAGATGCCGGAACTCACGGGTCAGACCCTGACCGAGCCGCAGGTAAGCCCACGGGCACGAAACCACCGTGGTACGGCTGCCTACCAGAACCTCCACTTCTTGCGCGTCGAGATGCACACCGTGCGCGACCGCGACATGAGAACCCAGCACTCCCAGCGCCGAAAGATGCACCAAGGGCCGCACCCCCGTTCTGGCCAGGTAACTGTCGACATCACTGGATGTGGGAGACAGATGGAAGGTCATGCCAACCCCTCGTGAGCGGGCCAATTCGCTTGCGGCCACCACCAGTTCATCCGACATGAGGTCATGGCCGACAAGGCTCACCCAAGTCGACACCCGTGGTCCGGTCGCGAGGTCCAAAGCCGCGCGCTGTCGGTCGATCACCTCTGCGACTGAGCCTGCGAATGGCCCCTCGTCGACGTCCCAGCCCCAGGTACCGACTGTCACCCGCACGCCCACGGACTGCGCGGCGGCCACAACCCGAGCCGGGTGCGCGACCGTTCCAGCCTCGAAAGTCGTGGTGATGCCGTTGCTAACCGATTCGGCGAGGGTGAGCGTGGCTGAGAGTTCGTCGTCGTCGGGGCTGTGCTCGCCGTGAACCGGTACAACCCAAGAAAAAATCGCCTCTCCTGGGGGTAGATCATCCGGGATCGATGATTGGATCAAGCGATCACCGGTCAGATGTTGATGGCCGTTGACATAGCCCGGCAGTACCAGGTCGCTGATTCGACCTGAAACGGTCTCGTCGGGATGAGCCGCCCGTATCTCAGCGAAACTGCCGACCGCGGCGATGGTTTGATCCGAGATGACAACCGCACCGTCGTCGATGATCTCTCTTCGAGGATTCATGGTGACCACGGTGCCCCGCACAATCGTCATGGCCGATCAACACTCCTCACCGGCCCAGTATTGCACCGGCATCGCTGTGAACCCGTATGAACCCGCGCTCAGGCTGATAGACCCATGCCCATGACGGTTTCCACAATTTGCGAACAATGGCGGGAAGGCAAAACGACTCTCGGAGGTTGGTTGGACATTCCCAGCACTGTGACGGCCGAAGCGACCGCCCGCTGCGGTTTCGATTACGTCTGTGTTGACACCCAGCACGGCCCGCTTGACTTCTCCGACTCGGTGTCGATGATCCAGGCCATCCTGTTTGGCGGGTCGAGCCCTATCGTGCGGGTACCCCGCAACGAACCCGGCATCATCGGCAAGTCTCTCGACGCTGGCGCACACGGGGTGATCATCCCCATGGTGAACACTGTTGCAGAGGCTGAAGCTGCGGCGGCCGCATGCCGCTACGCCCCCCGCGGAGTCCGCAGTTGGGGTCCGACCGTGGCCGGGTTGCGACACGATTACTTCAATTGGGAACCCGGCAACGTGGCTTGCATTCCAATGATCGAAACGACTGAAGCCCTTTCCAATCTCGATGACATTCTTGCCGTGCCCGGCATTGATGCGATCTATGTCGGACCTGCGGACCTGTCGATCACTCTCGGCTTGCCGCCGGGCAACAACGACGGCGAGAAGGCGTTCGACGAGGCTCTCAGTTTCGTCCTCGAACGCTGTGCAGCTCACAACATCATCGCCGGAATCCAATCGACCGGCGCTTTGACCCCAAAGCGAATCGCTGCGGGTTTCCGCATGGTCACTGTCACCACCGATCTCCTGGCCGCCCGAATGGGCATCAACGCCGAGTTGGCTCTGGCCCGCGGCGAGGGTCCTTCGGGTCCTTCCTCAAGTTTGTACTGACGCGTCGGCCCGGCCGTGGCCGCTGTCTATGGCAGAACGCGCTGCAATTTGTTTCTGGAACGCGCTGTAAATGGTGTTCAGAACGTGCTATTGTTGATCTTCAGAACGCGCTATTAAGCTTTGGAGGGGTGAGTCATGGTTGAGGCGGCTGCTACGCTGACGATGCCGGGCTATGTGCCGCGCATCGCAGGCCGCGAGGTCGAGAATGCTCTGGGGAGGCGGGGCGCGGTGCTTGTCGAAGGCGTGCGGGGATGCGGCAAGACCTGGATGGCGCGGCGTTTTGCCCGCAGCGAGGTGCGGTTGGACGACGAGGCGGCGCTGGTTTTGGCCGCATCAGATCCCGCAGAGGTGTTGCGGGGGCCGATCCCTCGGCTGTTGGACGAATGGCAGAACGCGCCACAGTTGTGGAACCGGGTGCGCCGCGAATGCGATGACCGCCCCGAGCCCGGCCAGTTCATCCTCACCGGTTCGGCCGTCCCACAAGACGACGTGACCCGCCATACCGGCACCGGGCGCATCAGCCGGGTGCTGCTGCGGCCCATGTCGCTGTGGGAGATGAGCAACTCCACCGGCGTCGCATCGCTCAAGAAGATGTTCGAAGGCGAGACCATCTCTTTGCTTCCAAGCAAACAACCGGGGCTACGAGATATCGCCTCGGCTGTCTGCGTCGGCGGCTGGCCCCAGAACCTCGGCCTTAGCGAGGACGACGCCATGTTGTCGGTCGGTGACTACCTCAGTGAGATCATCCGGGTGGATATCCCCACCGCCAGCGGGGTGCGCCACGACCCGACCATGGTGCGGCGGTTGATGCAGTCCCTTTCGCTCAACGTGGCTACCGAGGCCAAGATGACAAAACTGGCCTCTGATATGGACATCGGCCACCCCCCGGGGCGCAACACCGTCGCCGCATACCTCGACGCCCTGCGCCGCATCTACGTCGCCGAGGACCAGCCTGCTTGGTCGGTGAACCTGCGATCGAAGGCCACCCTCAGAAGGGAGGCCAAGCGGCACTTCGTAGACCCGTCTCTGGCTGCCGCCATGCTGCGGGCCACTCCACAGCGGCTGCTGTTTGACCCAACGGCGTTCGGTGCGCTGTTCGAGTCGCTGGCCGTGCGCGACCTGCGCATCTACAGCCAGGCCCAACGGGCGACGACATTCCACTACCGGGACAACACCGGTTTGGAGGCCGACGCCATCATCGAGCGAGCCGACGGCCGATGGATCGCCGCTGAGATCAAGCTCAACACCGGCCCCAACGCCATCGACAGGGCTGCCAAGGCCCTGCTACGCCTCAAAGGCAAGACAACCCCCCAACGAGCGGCCAGCCTGGCCGCTTTGGTAGTTATCACCCCCACCGGCGCCGCCTACCGTCGCCCCGACGGCGTGCAGGTCGCCCCCATCACCGCACTCGGACCCTGACCCCAACCCAGCGCGGCAGCAAGGTTGACTTGGCCTCCCCATCGCACAACCAGAAGCCCGGGCACAGCGACACGCGGCCCGCAGCCCACAGATCTTCTGGCAGCACGCATGGGAATCAACGCTGAACTTGCTTTGACCCGCGGCGAGGGTCCTTCGTCGAGTTTGTACTGACGCGTCGGCCCGGCCGTGGCCGCTGTCAGTGTCTTCGGACGCGAGGTAGTCTGGCACAGCATGGCGCAACCCCGAGCAAGGACCAGACGCAAAAGAGTGCGGTCTACAAGTGCTTATAGATCGTTGCGGCCAGGTCATGGCTACGGGGGCTTGCCAGACACACTGTCGAACAGAGGTCACTTAGCCTGTGCTTGATATTGATTCCGGTGCGCAGTCCAACCCGGCCGTCGCGGGGTGGGAGGCTGCCGGGCTGCGCGCTCCGGACATGGATGTCGTTCGCTCTTGGCGGCTTCAGCAGCTGCGTATCCAGCTTGAAGCCGAGGATGTGGCCGGCATCGTGTTGTTCGACCCGCTCAACATCCGCTATGCGGTTGACGCTACGAACATGCAGGTGTGGTGCACCCACAACGCGGTGCGGTACGCCTTCGTCGCCACCGACGGCCCGGTCATCCTGTTCGACCTGGCCCGGTGCGAGCACCTGGTCGAGCACTTGCCGCTGATTGACGAGGTCAGGCCCGCAACCGGCTGGTTCTTCTTCGAGAACGGCCCCCGAGAGGCGGAGGCGGCTGATCGATGGGCTGACGAGATCGCCGATCTGGTCCGGCTCCACGGCCAAGGCAACCGGCGGGTCGCGCTCGACAAGTGCGAGGCCCTCGGGGTCGCTGCCCTGCAGCGCCGGGGCCTTGAGCCCGTCGCGAGCATGCGCTTCGCCGAGATGGCCCGCTACCGCAAGCACCCCGAGGAGATCGTGGCGATGCGTCGGGCAGTCCACAGCACCCAGCAGGCCGTGCATGAGATGTGGCAAGGGCTACAGCCCGGAATCACCGAGGCCCAGCTGTGGTCGCACCTGCACGCAGGCAACATCGCCCGCGGGGGCGAGTGGGTCGAGACCAGGCTTGTGTCGAGCGGGCCCCGGACCAACCCGTGGTTCGCGGAGTGCAGCCACCGGGTGATCGAGGCCGGTGACATGGTTAGCTTCGACACCGACCTGATCGGCCCCTACGGCTACGCCGTCGACATGTCCCGCGGCTGGGTCACACCCGGTCGCAAACCGACTCCGCAACAGCAGTCGCTGCACGGGCTCGCCTGTGACGTCCTCGACCACAACCGCTCCATCCTCAAACCCGGTCTGACGTTCAGGGAGTTCGCCGAGCGCAGCTACCACCTGCCCGACCGCTTCCTTCCCAACCGGTACGCAGACATCGCCCACGGCCTGGGCCTGTCCACCGAGTACCCCATGATCCACTACCTCCAGGATTGGGACACCTACGGCTACGACGGCGTCATAGAGGACGGAGTGGTCCTGTGCCTTGAGGTGTACGTCGGCGAACCGGGCGGACACGAGGGCATAAAGCTCGAGAACCAGGTGTACGTAACCACCCAGGGCGCCGAGGTACTCGATACCTTCCCGATGGCACTGATCCCGCACTGACCGGGCACGCCACGCCGAGTTGGCTCTGGGCCGCGGCGAGGGTTCGACAGGCACAGAATCAAGCTTGTACTGACGCGTCGGCCCGATCGTGTGGCGTAACCCCAACGCCGGTAGTCTCTGAGGCGGAAGGTTGCCAGAGCGGACGAATGGGGCGGCCTCGAAAGCCGTTGTGGCCTCCGGGTCACCATGGGTTCGAATCCCATACCTTCCGCGCATGTGATGTGTCAAGACATGTGCAAGGTGTGAACCTGCGCGGGGTCATGTTTTGTGGCGGGGTTGGTAGTCGCGGGTTGGGTCGAGGGTGAGTTGTCGGAGGAGCTCGCCTGTGGTGTGGTTGATGACTCTGATGTGGGTGCCAGCGATGAGCAGGGTAACGGGGGTGTGTTTGTGGGTTCTGCCGATGCCGATGTGGTGGAGTTTGCCGTTGTGGCGGAGTGAGCTTCCCCCAAGAGGATCAGCGCGCCTCCCACTGAGCCGACCCTGGCCATCCTCTCGACGACCCTTTCGGCTGATGCTCCTTCCGGCATCGAATAACCGAGTATCTCGGCATCCGCGTTGTGGATCTCGCCGTTAGGCTGGTGTTAAGGGCGCTGAAACGCATGGTGCAGGTAGCGTCGGCTTAGGGGCGTTTCGGCGAAGTCGGCAACGACTCGCCATTGAGCAGGCCCGCGACCCGAAGGCAATGCCAAAGGAATAGATGTGATGGCAAATGCCGACACCACGGCAGAGCGAGAAAGCGCTGCGGCGGACGATCAGCGCAGCGTGATGGTCGACTACCTGCGCGAAGTGCATCAGGAGATCACGCGGCTGCTTGATGATGCCGACTTTGACGATGAGTTCCCTTACGTGTTCGGCCATCCAGACACCGAGAACGCAGAACTCACATTTCATGCCAACCTGGCGTTGCTGTTGAGGAAGGCCCAGATGCACATCACAGTTGTCATTCACGCCAACCGCAACGAGAATCTGCATTCCATGGCGGTCCACATCCGGGTGATCTTGGAGTGCGCCGCTTGGATCGCCATGCAGGTACACCCAACCCACGAAGGGTCCCCAAGGGCTTTGGACCGAGTTCTGAATGCAGACGAATACGACTTCCAGGACGCAATTCTGCGTCTGCTCCGCGGAAGCATGAGTAGAGACGAATTGCACGAATCGATTATCAATGCGAGAAGGGGGGTAGGCGACGACAGGGCCGAGCCTCCTCGACCAGTCAGAATTGCCGACCGGTTGCAGTATCTCAGAGGCGGCAAGGAAATGTACGACTTCATCAGCACACACTTCGCCGGTAACAGGGTCGACTCCTTGCCGGGGCCGTCCGCGTTCGGTGGCGTTCTGTCGGTCGGCACAGATGCAGATCGGCTACCGATTGCGCTTTTCCTGGATTACTTGGCAGAGCAATGTGCGCTCATGCTGCTCAACTACGGTTTCGTGCTCATCGCCATCACCGGCGACAGCGGTCCCTTCGACGGCGCGTCGGCGCTGGTTGACCGGCTGAGAGCCGACGCTGGCAGATTCCGAAGTTCCATCCGAGAACATTCAGCAGCAAATCCATAAATGTCCGAGTTCCCTCCGCCAGTGTCGGGTCTATCAACCGCACAGAATCAAGTCGCCATCGAGTTGGGTTCACGCTGTCATCGGCTGAAGCAAATCCTGAGCGAACTCTCAGAACTACATGTCCAAATCGACCGGCCGGAGCGACAACCCGACCTCGACGCAGACACCGCGCTGAGGCTGCGCAAGGCCTACCACCACATAAGAGCAGTCATCGGCTGGCCCGTCGACACCTTGATCCTCCACGCGATGGGTCCCGACATACGCACCGCCCAGTCACATCTCTACCCCATCGTCACGCGGTTCCTCCACGAACCAACTACTATCGGCGACACGGATCCTGTTCGCGGCAACTTCGAGTTCTCTCGGAAACTGCTGGAGGCCTTCTCCCATCCTTCACCACAGGTTCTGATCCGGTCTCGGCATCAAGGCGGACTAGCGCCAGGGAGCGTCATCGAGTGTCTGACCACGCTCTTCAAATTGCTTGCCGAACTGGCCGTGAACTATTATTCAGCACTCGAAGCCCTGGCACACGACCTCGGCAACGGCGACTCGGCGGCGCTCCACGAAGTGTTTCAACGTATACACGACGAGATCGAACCGGCACCGATCGACGACATCCTTGAAGCGATCACCAGCAATGACGCTGTCCCTGAACCCGCTGACCTGCGAAGAGACCCCAAAATCACTTGACGGAATGCGGGCCACCTTCCAATCCAACGTGGAACGCTGGGTGCTGTCAGCGACTGTCAGTTCTTGACGGGCCCCAAACTGGGCATTCGGCCGCCAGCCGGAACAATCGAGTCACCAGTCCGACCGCCGCACCCTGGATTACTGTAAGAGGGGGCAGTCGACCGACAAGGGTCCAATTGGCCCGGTTGGAAACAGGTTTGCCCGCGGAATATCGGCGTCGTCTCCACGGGGTCCCGCCTAATCCGTGCGACGTTTTGCGGATCCTTACTTTGTTCCTGAGATTGCCCTGGAGGTTGCTGGGTTAATGGGCACTGTGAACTCGACGCTGTTGTGAAGTTTGCGCCCGGTGGGGACTCAGCTTGCACAGCTTCCTTTGTCGGGGGGACACTGCTTTTTTCTCCGAAAGGCGGGGAGCGTCGCTGTCACAAGAAGACTCTGGTTGGGCACTCCTCGGAGACTGCAGGACCTACTTACACTTGCATAATTTCCCACCTGCGAATTCGCAGTATCGGTAACGGTGCGAAGCGCGTTTCTTTGATCGGTGAACTGGGGCGAGGCTGGGAGCGAGCTTTGGCGGCGCTGAAGGTTGATGTGGGGACGTGTGTTCGGTTGGCGTTACCTTACATTTTCATTATGTTCTATTTAGTTTGAAGGTCATTGTCACAGAGGGTGGGTAGAGTTGTATTCATGCGATCAGCCCCTGTTCTTGCTCCGCTCACCACCACGACCGAGGGTGTTGGTTGTGGTAGTGCGGTGTGTGTCGGGGTGGTGGATGTGGCGGGGTTGTCTGAGCAGGGTTTGCGGGCGCAGTTGCAGTTGGTGGGGCGTGGGGAGTCGCGGTTGGCAGCAATGAAGGCTCAGATTCTTGGGGAGTTGGGTCGGCGCACATCCGCAATCGATGCTCAGCTGATTGCTAGCGACGAGTTGCTGTCATCGAAACGTGAAGCCAAACGCGACGTCGAGACAGCTACCCGGCTTCAACAACTGCCTGACACTGCCAATGCGTTGGCTGATGGTGAGATCCCTGCTGGGCATGCCCGGTTGATCGCGCGTGCATCGGGCGAAGGACCAGTCGATGAAACTGTGTTGGTCAAAGCAGCCCGCACCCAGAACTATGACCGGTTCGCCAAAACCGTGAAACGTCATCAACAAGACCAGTCAGGTGACGACGGACAGGCGCTGCTGGAACGCCAACGTCAGCGCCGTTCAGCACGGATATTCGAAAGTCCCGAAACCGGGATGTTCGTGTTGTCAGCCCAGTTCGATCAGATCACCGGCACCCGTATCGCCACAGCATTGACCGCCAAAGAACGCGAGTTGTGGCATCGCGAAGACCCCAACCAACGGTGTACACCAACCCAAAGGATGGCAGACGCACTGACTGAGTTGATCTGCGACGCGTCCAACGACACCAACAACACCACCAGCGGCAAGACGAACAAGCCGAACAAGACGAAGAGGCAGGGTACGAACTTGTTGGTGTTGGTTGACTTCGATGTGATCAAACAACAGTTGGTCAACGCCCGGCTCGCAGACGGCACACCGATCCCAGTCACCGAACTGCGCGACCTAGCCGTAGACGCCAACATTCTGCCGTCGATCTTCAATTCTGAAACCCAGAACCTGTGGCTCGGCCGTAGCCGACGCACCGCTTCAGAAGCTCAACGGATCGCTTTGACAGCCCGTGATGAGCATTGCATCGGCTGTCAAGCCAACCCGCTTTGGTGCCGAGCCCATCACATCATCTGGTGGTCCCACGACGGAAAGACCGACTTCAACAACCTGCTACTGGTATGCGACGCGTGCCACCACAAAATCCACGACCAAGGCTGGCAAGTTCACCAACACCCCAAAACCCGAAAGTTCTACCTCAAACCCCCAACCAACCCAGACCAATGATCACCAGCCAAGAAAGTACCCTGCCCGCGCGGCTCAACGGCAACCCGTGTCCTGGGTAGGAGGTCGACCCCACCATCCGCCCCGCTCGCGAGACCTCAGCGGCGAACCCACGACTCAACACAACCGCACACCCCTCACCAAACCAACGACCAAGCAGAGGCAACAGAGACTCCAATACGGACGATCTCGTTCTCGCCGCCTGACTAGCCAGTAGGTAGAGAATCATCGCGACCAGCAATGGCACGCGGGGCCTGACAGCCCCAGCCTGGCACCTGCCCTCCAAAACAACCGACAGGACTGCTGCACGACGCTTCGACATGGCACCACAATCGCGGCCCCCGAATCTTGCAAATGTCCTGAACCAGCACACCATACCTTCCGCGCAGATACAAGAGGCCGCGCAGATACAAGAGGCCGCCAAGAGTCATGAGGCCGCTCTAGAGGGTCCCGATGTTTTGAACGATAAATCCCCAACTCGGGTAGAATGACGGCATGGATACCGCTTGCGCTTCCTCCCCCGAGCGGACTTCTTCTGGGAGGCCCGCTTGGAACCGCCTCGTCGAGGCCAGGTGGCCGGGTGGCGTGGAGTGCCCGAGGTGCGGGACCGGTGACCCGGCGTTTCGGTCGGTGCGCTCAGCGTGGAGGTGTCATTCCTGCCGCTACGACTTCACGGTCACAACGGGAACGGCCATGCACAGGTCGAGAGTCGATGTCGCCAAGTGGGTGAAAGCGGCCTGGCTTTCTGATTTCCGCCCTGCGGTGCTGGCACGCGAACTCGATGTGTCCGCTCCCGCCGCCCGGCGCAT
>JAKZTU010000274.1:0-3099 GCA_047516945.1 Acidimicrobiales bacterium | reverse complement strand
TGCTCATGTTGGAACTCAATTGGAGGATGAAGCGACTGCAGAACGACATTGACGTCTGGTTTCCGGTGTCCGCCCCTCCCGTCAACGGCTCCCCTTGGGAAGCGACACAGTTACTTGCTGACCGTCTAGAGCATTCGGGGCACAGCCGCATCATCCACATCGCTACATCTGAGGCGACAATGCGACTTGATGCGGTCGAGGATCATTTCTTCGTGCTGCGGGCGGCGATGCGCACCCGCCGCGTCCATTCGCTCTATGCAATGTGCCGTGCGACGATCGAGGCATGCGCGTTCGCATCATGGGTGCTCGACCCCGACATCGGAGCGGCCGAGCGGCTGCTGCGGGGTCTGTATCTCAGAGAGGATGCGATGGGCTGGCATCTGAGGTCGCTCCAATCAATCGACGGTCAACCTGCTGACGGGACGGAACTGTTCTCGCCCGGTGAGGTCGCCCAAGCCATCCAAGAGTCACAAGAGCATCTCAGTGAACTGAAGCAAACCATTCAGTCGCTTCACAGCGCACGCAGACGCGAGGGAGGATCGGCACAGGTCAAACCATCCAAAACCGGGGCGCGAGTGCAAGAGATGCTTTGCGATGAAATGGAACTCCCGCAGGGTTGTAACGCCTACCACCAGATGAGCGGTGTCGCCCACTCTCAACCCACAGCTATCTTCGGTACTTGGAGCGCCCACGGTCGCAAGCCTTCCATCGACTACGCCAACTTCTTGATGCACTTGCACCTTGCCCTCTGCTCCATCGAGTTCAGCTTGGGCAGGCGCGCTGGCTGCTGGGGGAAGACCCCAAAAAATTCGGGGATTCACAAGATCATCGGTCGGCTGGAGCACATTATCGGGGGGGAGGCGGGAGTTCTTCTGGAGTAGCCGAGCAACGATGCCCAAAGCACGCTCGGCCTGGATAGCTGGAGGGATGGCACAGCGGACGATTGCACTGGTCTAGAAAACAACGGGCTTCGCGGCCTCGGGGTTCGAATCCCCCTCCCTCCGCTAATTAACGACTCGTGGATTCCCTGGATGCTCAAATGAGCCTCTCCTATCAACCGACTCTCGTCTGTGCACACTCGCTATCCTCCAGCCATGGCAGGACATCCGAACTGGTCCAATCGCACGTTGTTCACGGGTGACAACCTGGATGTGATGCGGGGAATGAACTCGGAGACAGTGGATCTCATTTATCTGGACCCACCGTTCAACTCTAAGAAGGACTACGCCGCACCCATCGGCTCTAAGGCTGCCGGTGCGGTGTTCACGGATACCTGGAGTCTGGATGATGTCAAGCAAGAATGGGCGGAAGAGTTGGAGTCAAAAAACCCAGCGCTATGGCACACCATAATCGGTGCCGGATATACGGCAGATGACTCTATGCAGGCATATCTCACGTATATGGCGATTCGATTGGAGGAGATGCATCGAATCATCAAGCCGACAGGCACGCTGTATTTGCACTGCGATCCGACTGCGTCGCATTACTTGAAGCAACTCTTGGATGCCATCTTTGGATTCGACAATTTCAAGAACGAGATCGTGTGGCACTACGGCAAGATGAGCAATACTTCAGTGAACTTCCCACGTAACCATGACATTATATTGCGCTACGTCAAGTCCAATAGGTTCACGTTCACGCCGATAAAGGGTGCCGAATCAGAGTACCGCAATCGTTTCGCCCGCTTCGTTGATGACAAGCACCAGGTGAAATTCGGCTCAGTTAGGCAGTCGCGAGACAAACTCGTCACCGGACGCGTGAAGAAGGTTGAGAAACAGTTAGGTCGCAACATTGCCGACGAGGACGTGCTGTTCGATTTCAACGTCGAGTTCAAGGTTCAGTCCGATGTCATCTATGTGCCGATCATCAAAGGCAATGCGGCAGAAAACACCGGCTACCCGACTCAAAAGCCCCTTGCGCTGGTAGCGAAACTGATTGAAGCATCGTCTAGCGAGGCGGACATCGTACTCGATCCGTTCTGCGGGTGCGCAACGACCTGCGTAGCGGCAGAAATGTTAGACCGCGAATGGATTGGCATCGACATTGAGGAGAAGGCACGGGATCTGGTTGAAGAACGCTGCATGTCTGAAGTCTGGGCGAAGGTCAACGAGACCCCAACAATTGCCAAATCGCTGAAGTTCGCCGACGAGAAACCTCGAATCATCTCACTGAACAAGCCGCCGAAGCGCACCGATCTCATCGCCTCACCGAGGTCAGCGAACATCAAAGAAGTTCTCTACGAACGCCAAGCGAGTCGCTGCGCTGCGAACTGCGAAGACGGCGTGAGACTCGGACGAACGCTACCCATAGATTTGCTGGAGATGGATCACATCCGTCCCCGATCAAAGGGCGGTCCCGACACCGATGACAATCTCCAACTTCTGTGCCCGACCTGCAACCGCAGCAAAGGTAACCGGACGATGTCCTGGCTGCTCAACAAGCAAGCGCAGGCCACCTTCGTTGAACGGTGAGAGCAACGGCTGAACGATCAGTGCCCAGTCTCGACGCACAGTTCGGCTGCGAGCAGTTTCGACCGCAATTCGAATTCCTCGTTACGGCTCCTCGCCCTTGCGCGGTGTTGGTACGCGAGGCTCGGCTGGACCCTCGACTGGCGAACGTGGAACCCGGCTCGGTTGTCAAGTTTTCGCGGTCTCGGTATTCGCTGGCCACCCACGACACGATGAAGCTCGCAACAGCGGAACACTACCGGAGCTTTGAGGGTGACGGTGACGGCATCAAGGATCCCGAAGACGCGGTCTACAAGGAGTCCCCGCACACGTACCTGGACCGATGGAATCCGGATGCCTTACGCAGAGCACCTCGTCCTGCGATCAGCGGGACAATGACTTACCGAAACGATGCGAGTTGGCTGTTTTGCATGTCGCTGCCTCCGCGATCGTCCCACGAACTACGTCCTGCTAGTGCCCGTGTCAGAAGAGGTGTGAGTGCTGCTAGGGCTTGTCGGGTAGTAGAAGCAGGAGGTTTGCATGCCAACGATGGACTTTGAGCGGGATATCGCCGACGAGATCGTGCGTTACTTTGAGGACAGAAAGATCAAGTACGACCGGGAACAATCTGTGGACTTGGTAAAACTGCTAG
>JAKZTU010000273.1:0-7572 GCA_047516945.1 Acidimicrobiales bacterium | reverse complement strand
AGGCCCACCGTTTCTGGGTGGATCAATAGATCCAGCGGCAGTGTGCCCGATGCGATCAGGTCCAGCGCGGCCCCGAATCCGTCGGCGTCGTAGTTGAAAGCCCCGGTTATGTGGAGTTCGTTGAGGATCACCCGGTTGGTGTCGAGCCGTGGGTAGTCGAGTCCGGTGCCAACGATCACCAGCGTGCCACCGCCGACCAGTTGAGTTAGTCCTATCTCGCTGGCCGACCTTGCGCCCGACGATTCAAAGACGACGTGGTAACCCGGTTCCGGCGTCTCTCCGGGATGGTCGGGAATCGTGAGTTCGTCGGGTCGAAACACGGTGGCGCCGAGTGCCGCGGCAAGCTCCAATCGCACCTCGGCAAGTTCCACGGCGGCGACGCTGATCCCCCGAGCGACAAGGATGGCGATTATGGCCGCACCGATGGGTCCGGCGCCGAATACGAGTGTACGCTGGGAATCTGTGATCTTTGAGTTGGTCACGGCGTGGAGTGCTACGGCCAGCGGTTCGGTGTAAGCAGCTCTGGCCTGATCGATCCCGTCGGGAACCTCTACAAGCCGACGGGGATCGGCCAGCAAGTACTGCGAGAAAGCGCCTCGCTCGAGCGAAGTGCCTGCATCTTGCCGTCGTTCGCAGAGACTTGGGCGAGCGGAGCGGCACGACTCGCAATCTCCGCAGCCCGCCGACGGAAGGCCGACCACTCGGGTTCCTTCGACCAAGCCGGAGTCAGCGGCATCGATGACACGACCCGACCATTCGTGACCGAACACCGAACCGGGCGTCCCCCAGCCGTCCAACATCATGTGCAAGTCGGTGCCACAGATCCCGCAATAGTCAATTTCGATCAGCGCCTCGCCAACGTCTGGGACCGGCACCGACACCGCTTCAATCTCAACTTCCCCTGCCCTGCGGTAAACCGCAGCTCGCATCGTCTCGCTCACGGCTCCAGCATCGCGCAGTCCACCGGTTCAGCGCAGCCTGAGTGATGATTTCAGGCCCCGGCCAGGTGCCTCGACGAAGTTCTAGCTGCTAAGGCGCTGGGCGAGGGTGGAGCGGTCGAATTTGCCGGAGGCGAGCACGGGCATCTCCAAGACGTGCTCCAGTCGTTCGGGGCAGATGTATTTGGCCGCACCTCTGCTTTGGAACCATTGCTGACAAGCGACCAGGTCGAAACTGCTGTCGGCTACCACGAAGGCGGCGACTCGGGCGCCTAGCCGATCGTCGGGTTCACCCAATGCCACGGCGGCGCTGACCAACCGATGGGCTTCAAGATGGTTCTCCACTTCTGTTGCGGAGATGTTCTCGCCGCCGCGGATGATTTGTTCGCCTAGCCGGCCTGTGATGATGAGCCAGCCGTCGTCGATCACCCCAAGGTCACCGGTGCGGAACCAGTCGTCTGCGAAGGCTCTGGCCGTATCGCTCGGGTCGAGGTAGCCGCGGCAGATCTCGGGTCCAGACACCCACAACTCACCATGCTCGTCGACTCGGATGCGGGTCTCGCCGAAGGCCCGGCCGTCGGTGGTGATCATCTTGTCGACGGGGTCGTCGAAACGGCTAGTGGTGACGCTCGGAGCTTCTGTGGAGCCGTAAGTGCGCTTCACCACGGCGCCGAGTTCTTGGCTTGCCCGCTGCGCGAACGCTGGCGTGACGCCGGCACCACCGCACGATATGAGCCTTAGCGAAGCCACGCGCTGGCGATCAAAGGTCGGGTCGTCCATCAAGTCGATGAAGAAAGTCGGCGGCCCCACCATCCACGTCACCTGCTCACGTTCGATGGCCTGCAACGCAGCACCCGGGTGCCACTGCTCCATGAGCACTGTTTTGGCGCCCAAGGCCGCGGGCACCAGCACTCCGTGAAGCAAACCCGAGACATGTGCCAAAGGAGCGGGCATGAGCACGCAGTCGTCGCTGGTCAGGCCGTGGATTTCAGCGATTTGGCGGGTCTTGACTTCAAGGCTGGCGTGAGTGTGGACCACCCCCTTGGGCCTGCCGGTCGACCCAGAAGTGAACATCACCAAAGAGTCGTCTGAGTCTCGGCAGTCAACCTCTGGTGCCTCACCACCGCTGAGCTCTTCGATATACAACGTGCCCGGTTCATCAGCGAGCGCAAAACCCGCATGAGAGACAAGCAAACTCGGGTGTGACTGGTCGATCATGTCGGCAATCTGAGCCGCGCCGGCTCTCGGGTGTACCGGCACGGCCACCGCGCCTATGCGCCAACACGCCCGGTACAGCGCGATGGCATCGATCCCGGTGGGCATCTGAAACGCCACAGGATCGCCGTGGCCGATCCCTCGGGCGTTGAACGCGGCCGCAAAGCCCAGTGCCTGCTCAACTATCTCCGTGCTCGACACCCGCCGGTCGCCGCACACGATCAGATCGTCTCGCTGCGGAGCCTCGGCAAACAGCTCGATCAACATCTACGGAGCCTCCCATCGCTTTCAGTTGAAAGCGAAGCCACGGCGCGGCGGGTCACTGGTGGCGCATGATTTCTTCTAGGAGTTCGTTGATCACGTTGGGCGCACCACGACGGTACGGATCGGGGGGCCGCGGCATCCTCGATTCGTTCAGCGTCAATCCAATATGTGTTTCTGCGTCGCTCATGATCGGTTCAGGATTTGTAGCGGGTTCGGCGGGTGTAACGCCACATGTGTTCGAGGGCGGTTACAGCTTCGTCTCCCGCCGCGTGACAGAAACGCCCGGTTGTACGCACCGTAGCGGGGCCGGAGTTCTCCGGGTTGGTGATCGACAACTCGGTGGCTGCGATAACCGGTTTGTTGGCGGCACGGCTGGCTGCGTCGGCTGCTTCGGCGAAGCGGGTGTCTTGGCGTAGGTGATATTCGACGACTCGCTCCAAGCCGTGATCGGGGTAGAAGCGGCCGCCCTGCTCCATAGCGGCAGTATTCGACTGGATTCCGAGCCCCAGGTAAATCACTGCGTCGACCTGCCGATGAGCGGCGATAATTGGCAACAATTCCGGGATCGTGTCGCGGGTCTCGCCGCCAGCAAGATCGATCGGGTTGGCACGGCTCCAACGGGGCGGCACTCGCTTGTCAATTTCGGCCAGTAGATCAGCGGGAAGATCGATTAGTTCCAACTCGCTGGCCTCGACTGCGTCGGCGGTTACGACACCCCACCCTCCGGCGGTGCCGAACACGATGGTTCGGGGGCCTTTGGGCAACGGCTGGGTGGCGAAGGTGGCCGCGACTCGGTATGCCTCTGTGACGGTGGCGACAACTGTCACGCCCGCTTCGCGCAGAGCCTCATCTGTGGAGTCGTTTCCGGCCTTCGATCCGGTGTGAACAGACACGGCACCGGCACCCCGCGCACTGCGCCCGCCGCGCACGACAACGATCGGCATTTCTTGGCACACCGCGGCAAGTCTTTCAATGGTGTCGGGAGCGATGTCTTCGATGTAACCGAGGCCGACGTTGGTCGCAGCGTCGGCCGCGAACCATTCCATGAAGTCGACCACCCCGACCTGAGCACTGTTGCCAACAGAGACCGCCCGGCTGATCCCCACTTGAGATTGGCGTGCGAGGTTGGCGAAAGTCGATACGAACCCTCCGGATTGGCTTGCAATCCCAATCGATCCAGCGGGGGGCATCGGTGCCACGATCTGCGCGCACAAGTCAACCGGTGTCGAGATCAGCCCTTGGCCGTTGGGCCCGGCTAGCAAGATCCCAAGGTCATCCGCGAGTGCGGTAAGGTCTTCTTGGCGCCGTCGCCCATCGCTTGCGACTTCGGCGTAGCCCGCTGAAGTGCAGAAGGCGGCGGAGATCCCGCGATCAGCGGCTTGGCGCAGCACCTCAGCGGTGGCTGCGGCTGGGACACATAACAAAACGAGGTCGAGTTCGGCTTCGGGTACATCGGCCACAGACCGGTAGGTGTGCTCGCCGAGAACTTCAACGCTTTCAAGGTTGGTGCCATACAGAGCCCCGCGGTAGCCGCAGGCTCTGATGTTGTGATAGGCCACGAAGCCGAATTTGCCGGGATGATTGGCAACCCCGGCGACCACAATTCCCCGCGGCTCGAAGAGTGCCCGAAACCGTTCGTGGGGTTGAGGTGTGTTCATGTGATCTGCAGGTAGTGACTGGCGCTGCGCGATCACTCGATTGCGTGGCGTTCGAGGAGTTTGCGGGCGATAACCATCTTTTGGATTTCGCTGGTGCCCTCACCGATGATCATCAGCGGCGAGTCCCGGAAGTAGCGCTCCACGTCGTATTCCTGGGTGTATCCGTTGCCGCCGTGGATACGTAGAGCGTCGGTGCAGATCTCGAACGCTGCCTCAGAAGCGAACAGTTTCGCCATGCCCGCTTCGAGATCAATTCGCTGGCCGGAGTCGTATTTTTCAGCGGCGTCGTAGGTCATCAGTCGAGCCGCTTGGAGCTTCGTGGCCATCTCGGCGAGCATGAACTGAATGGCTTGGTGCTCAAAGATCGGCTTACCGAATGTTTCACGTTCCTGGCTGTACTTCATCGCCGCGTCGAAAGCCGCTTGGCCAACCCCGACGGCGCGTGCCGCGATGTTGATCCGCCCCAACTCCAATGCTGACAGGGCGTAGCGGAGTCCGTTGCCCAAACCCTCGGAGCCGCCGAGCAGGTTGGCATTGGGCACCCGATGATCGACGTAACTCATCTCGACCGTCTCGAGACCCTTGTAGCCCAACTTCCGGATGTGTTTCGAGGAGCTGATCCCCTCGAATTTGCTGCCCGGTTCTTTTTCGACGATGAAGCAGGTCACACGATCGTCGGGAGTGCGAGCGAGCAACATCACCACGGATGCTCGCTCGCCGTTGGTCACCCACATCTTCGTGCCGTTGATAATCCATTCGTCGCCGTCTCGCACGGCTTTGCAGCGAAGGGCGCCTGCGTCGCTGCCACTGTCTGGCTCCGATAGGGAGAAAGCAGCCCGATAGTGGCCGTCGACCATTCTGGGAAGGTGGTTTTTGCGCTGCTCAGGTGTGCCGTACCGTTCGATCATGACGGTGGCGATTTTGTGGCTGTTGAGGATTCCCGACAGGCTCATCCAACCCCGACTGAGTTCTTCGATCAGGCGGGCGTAGGTCTTGCCGCTGAGTCCTAGGCCTCCGTATTCGGTGGGGATGGTCGCTCCAAAAAGGCCGAACTCGCACATCTGGTCAAACATCTCTTGAGGGAACTCATCGGCGTGTTCGAGGTCGCTTGAGCGAGGGACTACTTCACGGTCGATCCATGTGGCGACCACCGAGATCAGTTCATCGGCAATGTCTTCATCGGCAACGTCGGGGCTGGTCATTCGGGGCGATCTCCTGTGAAGACAATTTCGCGACGCTGGAATCGCCAACCTTTGGTTTGCCGGACGATCCGGTCGTGGTAACGACCACTCTGGTCGACAGTTCCCTGTTTGGAAACCCACGCGAAGTCGGTGGTAACCGAGGCGTTGTCGCCGTCGATCACAATCCAAGGTTCGCTAAGCATGTGTTTGCCACGCGCTTCGGCTTGCTGGTTGGGCTCGACGAAGTTGCGGACCTCTTCGGGACCATGCTTGTGCATACCCATGACGACAAACTCGATGTCGTCGCTGAACAGCTCGATCCATTGGTCAAATGACCCGTCATCGAGCAACTGACAGTACTGCGCCAACAGGCGCCTGATCTCCGATTCGTCACCAGCCACGGCAACCTTCAATCGTTTCGTAGATGTGCACCACACCAACCTAGAACAGTTCGCACTGGTCCGGTTTGGTCGAGGATCGGGAGCGTTAGGACGCAGGTAGTTCCAGTACCCAGCCGATCAGGATCAGGTGCGGGTTGGTTAGACGTCGTCCATCGGCTTGGGTCCTGCCCATGTTCAAGTCGTAGATCTCCGGCCAGCGCGTGCCGGAGCCCAGGTGGACGGCGGCAAGCCTCCAGAGACTGTCGCCGCGCACGACCGTGACTGTGGTCGGCTCTGGCGCTGGCTCGGGCTCTGGCTCGGGCTCTGGCTCTGGCGCTGGCTCGGGCTCGGGCTCGGGCTCGGGCTCAGGAGTAACGGCGACGATTCGGTTGTCGCCGCCGACCGGGTAATCGGCTGCGGTGATCTTCCCGCCCAAGTCGGTCGAGATGTAATCGGCGAGGGCCTGCTGGTAGCTGACGCCCATCTTGGTGAACTCCAAGTCAGCGAGCGGGTAGCAGTCTCCGCCGCCGGCCAGGAAGTCGATGGTGGTCAACACCACCGGATCACCGGGCACCACAGCCCCGTCTTTGACGATGACGGTTCCGTCATCGAGGACCACATCGCGCACCCGAGACCCGGGGTCGCCGATAAGCGAGCAGTCGCCGGCGCGGTCGGTCTCGCGTGCAGTGGCGGTCGGGTCGTAGGACAAGGTGAACCCTGAGACCTGAGCGAACTGGCCGCCGGCACCTGGGATCCGATCGACTGCCTGCTCTAGCAGCACATGGAAGGTGTTACGCGGGACTTCGAGCACTACCACGAAGTTTCGGAACGGGGCGATGTCCCAGGTGTCGCCGGTGGTTATGTCGCCGGCAGGGATCACCGCATCGTTGCGGATGCCGCCGCCGTTCTGGACGGCGACATCCGGTGCTGAGATCCCGAAGGAGTCCGCGAGGTTGGTGGCGGTGGCTCGCAGAGCGTCGGCGTGCAGGTTGCCCTGGTTGGTGGAGGTGGTGCGCACCATGGCACGGCGACCGTCCAAGTCCACTTCGCTGGTGCCGATGACGTCGGCATCAACCTCGGCCACCGCTTCGGCGAGGGGTTCGATGACGTTGGCCTGCACGTCTGGATCGGGGGTCACCTCAAAGCTGACGGCGACGGAGCGGCCGGTTTTGTTGATGATGTTGCCGTCGCCGTCGAAGGTGACGCTGAGAGCACCGATACAGCGGTAGCCGCCGGGCGCGGTGATCACTGGCACTTCAACATCGTTGGCGTCGGTCACCAAGGTGGGGTATGGGCCGGCCGGCTCGTCATCAGGCATACAGGTGTCGCCGTCGTTGCGCAGCAGGTCGTCGCCTCCCCCGGCGATGACCACATCCACGTCAGTCAACGAGGCCACGAGGGCGATCTCTTCATCCACATCCTGGAGATGGCTGACCACGATGATCTTGTTGACCCCTTGCTCGGTCAACGAAGCGGCCTCGGCGGACACTGCGGCCAACACATCGGAGATCACCACGTTGCGAGGCGAGGAGATATTGGGAAGCAGAGGTGTGACGGCCCCGATCACGCCGATCTGCTGCCCGCCGGTCTCGATGATTGTGCTTGCCGCGAGCGTGCCCGTGTCGACCAGCGCTTGGAGCACGGGTTCGCCAGAGAAGTCGGCATTGGCGGACAGGAACGTGATTGGCGGTGTGAACCCTTCAATGAAACGGGCTGTCACCTCGGGGCCCAGGTCGAAGTCGTGGTTGCCGAGGGCCATAGCGTCGTACAGCCCGCTGAGGGCGATCGAATCGTAGAGGGCACCTTCTCGGGCCAAAGAGACCCCGAGTTCTTGGGAGGCCAGGAAGTTGTCGCCCGAAGTCAGCGTGATGACGCCGTTGCTAGTGGATCCTGCGGCAGTCTGCATCAACTTCATCTGAGCGGCAAAGCGGGCCAC
>JAKZTU010000272.1:0-9544 GCA_047516945.1 Acidimicrobiales bacterium | reverse complement strand
TCGGCGCATGCCGCCCAAGCCTGAGCCAACTCGGGATCACCACTGATGTTGTAGGGCATCTGTGCCATGCCACGGGGCAGTTCATCGGAGGTGAACAGCCCCTGCCTGTTTTGGTGGGAACTGACGATGTGTTCGATGGTGGTGAACCAGTGAGTGTCGATCACAACCACAGTGTCTGGATTTGAGGGGCGCAGCTTTTCAGCGGCGAGTTGATGGAGCCCGGCGAACAGCGTGGTGTCATCGCCGTTGTTCATGGCTCGTCGTTCGGTCTCGGGCATCACCAACGGCGGGACGTGGGACACCAGCGCGGCACCGACTATCTCTCCCATGCTCTTGCCCTCACTAGTGGATTTCTGGGCATGCTCATATGACTTTCACAGGTAGACGTTTGATCCCGGAGATGAAGTTGGATCGCAACCGCTCGATCGGTCCGGCGGGTTCGAGGTGATCAATACGTTCCATGAGCTCTTCAAAAACCAGTCGGACCTCCATCCGAGCCAACCAGGCGCCAAGACAGAAGTGGGGACCGTTGCGTCCGAAGGCCATGTGATCGTTCTTCTCGCGGGCGAGGTCGAATCGGAAGGGAAGCGCAAAACCGTCCGGGTCGTGGTTGGCAGAATTGAACCAGATCACGACCTTGTCGCCGGCTTTGATCCTGCGGCCTCGCATCTCGATGTCGCGGGTGGCGGTTCGCCGGAAGTGCATGGTCACCGAACTGGTCCGCAGCACCTCTTCCACACACGACAACGTCAGCTCGGGGCGGTCACGCAGTGTGTGCCAAAGCTGCGGATGGTTCATCATGTTCCAGACACCGTGAGTCATGGTGTAGCGGGTGGTGTCGTTACCTGCGGCCACTAACAGGGTGAAGAAGTTGTTGAACTCGAGATCGCTGAGTGGATCACCGTCGCGGGTTGGTTCGAGCAACTTTGTGATGATGTCGTCACGGGGGCAGCTGCGCCGCTCTGCCGCCTGCTGTTGGGCGAACTGGAAGATCTCCAATGCGGCCGGACTGCGGAAAGGGACCATTCGGTACTGTTCCGTGTCGGTGAGGTCTACTGGAAAGTCGGTGAACTCGGGGTCCGTGTTGCCTAGCAATGCATCCCCCCAAGCCACTAGTTGATGGCCGTGTTCATCGCTGGTGCCGAGCAGCCGTCCAAGCATCCGCATCGGTAGCTGCTCTGAGATTTCGGCGACAAAGTCGAACTCGCCTTTGGGCAGGGCCGCTTCCACGACGTCGGCTGCCAGTTGACGGATGACATCTTCGAATGTGTCAACCGTGCGCCTAGTGAAGCCCTTGTTGACAAGCCGTCGGTAGCGGGTGTGTTCGGGCGGGTCGAGTTCCATCATCGTGCGCCGGGCTAGGAGTTGGTCTTCGTCCATTTCCTCTAACCGGATGCCCTTTGTGGAAGTGAACGTGTCGTAGTCGCGGCTCACTGCGAGGGCGTCGTCATAGCGCAGGATCGACCAGAATCCCGACCCGTCGGTCTCGGCGGTCCAGTGGACCGGGTCGCATGAGCGGAGCCGGTTGAAGGTTGCGTGGGGAACGCCGTTTGTGTAGGTGTCGTGGCTGGTGATGTCGGCGTCGTCTGGGCCCATGTCAGCCAGGTAGTTGTCAACAAAGGTCATGGCGCCGCGATCATCCGGCCATGGGGTTGGGGGCTGCCCAGACGGTGGTGCCTGCGGCCATGGAGTTGCCCACTTGCCGGTAGTAGCCGCCGATGATCTCGAAGGGTTTCAGACGATCGAGTTCTTCGGTCGGGTTTTCGTGGATCTGAAGTTCGGCGTCTCCTGCGTACACCGGGCCCAGTTCGACATCGAAGCCGCGCATGGTGACCAATTCGTCTAGTGAGTCGCGTCCGTCCATTTCGATTGCGGGCATCTGCCGACTGTGCAGCATGGGATGGGCGTTGACGAAACCTGGGGTCTCGGCCGTGCCGGTGATCTCAAAGACTGCGTCAGCGATGCGCCTGCCCCAAGTGCTGACGGATGCGCCGAACCGGCCACCTGGCTCGAGGCGCGGGACGGCTTTTCCGTAGTTGACGGCGCGCGTCATCCAAATGTCGCTGAGTTTCTTTGGGTAGCCCTGTACCACGCCTCGAGCCAGGGCGAAGTCCTTGTCGACCCAGATGTATGCGGCACGGCTGTAAGTCTCCTCTTGGTAAGTGCAGCGCACGACCAAGAAGACCTCCTTGTATTGGGATCGGGCCGGGTCGAGCAGTTCTTCGAAACTGTCGCTGCAACTCTGCCAATCCGCCCAGATAAGGGCGACGGCTCCAGGGTCAGTGTCGGCTAGTTCCAACGGAGCGGGCAGGAGTTCGGCCACGTTTGCCGGGTCAGTTCGGAACTCGATAGTGAGCATCTCACCTGAGTAGTGCCATGGGGGTCCCGGAAGTATCCCGGCGGCGCCGGACGGTGTGCGCGGATACATGAACCCTTTGAGCTCAGCCATGGCCGCGACCATAATCGTTCGGTACCAAATGATTCAAGAGCGGTCGCCGAGTTCGAAAGAGAAGTGAAATCAGATTGAGCCGGGATTCACGGTCCCAAGCATCGCGATACTTCGCGACATCGGCACACCCTACACGCGGCGAAACCCCGCCAGTACCGAGGGCAGCACTGCCGGGGCTTCGGTCTGGTGTGCTAGTCGAGGGGCGTCATCTTCAAGCGGTAGCCGCCGATATTGGTTTGGCCTTGGCGTTCGTCGACAGTTGCCTCGATGTAGTAGATGCCGTCTGTCGGGGCGGTGAAGACCAACTGGGAATCAAGCGTGCCCGTTGCAGTGACGTCGTCTCCCGATCACTGATTCGGCCATGGCGTTGTCGAAGCTGTCGCCGACAGTGCCGATCAAGGCGAGCGCGCCGGCGTCGGCGAGCCGGCTGGTGTAGCGGATTGAGGTGTATTGGCCGGACTCAACCGGTGGTCGCTGTGGTGGATGAGTCCGGCGACGATCTCGTCGGCCTGTTGGCGGGTCCACAGCCCCATGCCCGGACGACGACCGGTGTCGATCTCAACACGCCGACACACCCTCCGAGCCGACCGCTCCACCCACACAACCCGCACTTGACACACACAACTGGCTCCTCCAACGGGGTGGCAATCGGGAAGGAACCCTAGAAACAACCCAGACCGATTCAAGACCTTCAGGTTGCAACCGCTATTCGTCGGTCGGCATGTTGTAGGCGAAGACCCTGCTGTTCCAGTCGGCGACCCACATGGTGTCGCCGTTGGACCAGATGCCCAAGGGATAATTGTTTCCCGCAGCGGCCAGCGTGTTGAAGTCCAAGTCTGCCTGACGGGCGCCGGTGGCCAGGTCGTAGGCGTAGAGCTTGGCGTCGGCGTAGTCGGCCACCCACATGGTTGTGCCGTCCGACCACAATCCGGTGGGACGACTGTTGCCGGTGTGCCCGGTGTTGATGTCGCGGTTGGGTTGGTGGTCGCCGGTGGCCAAGTCGTAGGCGTAGAGCTTGGCGTCGATGTCGTCGGCCACCCACATGGTTGTGCCGTCCGACCACAGGCCCCTGAGATGATCGTTGTAAGGGTAGTTGTTGAATTCGCGGTCAGCCGTACGCGCACCGGTGGCCAGGTCGTAGGCGTAGACCTTCTTGTCAATGTGGTCGGTAACCCAGATTGTGGTGCCGTCGGACCACAAGCCAGCAGGATAGTGATTGCCGGCATTTTCCAGGGTGTCGAGATCGCGGTTGGGTTGGGGGGCACCGGTGGCCAGGTCGTAGGCGTAGACCCTGCTGCGAGCTCCTCGCATCAATACTACCCAGATTGTGGTGCCGTTGGACCACAGCGCCGCTGGCGGGAAGTATAGGGGGTATGCTGAAACCCTCAGGGTCAAGTCGCTTGTGGGGTTCCAGCCGAAGTCGGCGGCCGAGTCTCGGTTGACAGTGATTTTGTAGGTCTTGCTGGAGCCGTCGGTGGCCTCCACAGCGATGGAAATGGTGTTCATTCCGGTGCTCAGGCTGATTTGGTGGCCTGCGGTTTGGTTGTCGGCATCAGCGGGGTTGATGGCCACCGTTGCGTTGGTGTCATCGGGCAGGGCGGTGACGATGCTGCTCGAAATGCTGTGGGCGACGTTGACGGTGTATTCGGTCCTAGCGCTGTTGGACACGTCGATGACGCTGCCGGCGATTGCCAGTGTGGCCAGGTCGGCGTTGACGGACAGGGTC
This sequence comes from Acidimicrobiales bacterium, assembly GCA_047516945.1. Classification (GTDB taxonomy): domain Bacteria; phylum Actinomycetota; class Acidimicrobiia; order Acidimicrobiales; family Aldehydirespiratoraceae; genus VXYK01. The sequence goes on along the minus strand of JAKZTU010000272.1, from coordinate 5,369 downwards.
GCCAAGGTGCTCCGGGTGATGGTGGCGGTGTAGGTCTTGGTGTCGGCGGCGTTGGTGACCGTGACGGTGATGGTGTTGTCGCCGGTACTCAGGCTGATTTGGTGGCCGTCGGTGCTGGCGTCGACGTCGGGGGGCGCGATCGCCACAGTAGTGCCAGCCGATGCCGCGACGGGAACGACAGTCGTGGACGCGGTCGAGTTGGGCACCCGGACCGCGTAGTCCAGACGCCCGGGTGAGAAGCCGATGTCGATGCCGGTGAGCTCCAGCGATTGCAGCAAGGCGTTGGCGGGCATGTTGTAGGCGTAGACCTTGTCGTCAAGGCGGTCGGCGACCCACATGGTGGTGCCGTTCGACCAGATGCCGGTGGAGGCCTGGTTGCCCGCAGCGGCCAGCGTGTTGAAGTCCAAGTCTGCCTGGCGGGCGCCGGTGGCCAGGTCGTAGGCGTAGAGTCTGGCGTCGTCGGCCACCCATATGGTGTCGCCGTCAGACCACAGGCCAACGGGACTGTTGTTGCCCGCGGCCTCAAGGGTGTTGATGTCGCGGCGTGCCCGGCGGGCGCCGGTAGCCAGGTCGTAGGCGTAGATCTTGAGCGGGTGGTAGTTGTTGATCACCCACATGGTTTCGCCGTCAGACCAAATACCCATGGGGGCGTGGTGGTCGGCGACGAGGGTGTTGATGTCGCGGTGTGCCCGGTGGGCGCCGGTGGCCAGGTCGTAGGCGTAGATCTTGTCAGTGCCGTTGTCTGATACCCAGATGGTGGTGCCGTCGGACCACAATCCGGTGGGGTAGTCGTTGCCGACATTCCCGGTGTTAATGTCGCGGTTTGCTTGGCGGGTGCCGGTGGCCAGGTCGTAGGCGACTAGCCGGTGGCTGACATCGCTCACCCACATGGTGGTGCCGTCCGACCAGATCCCGCGAGAGTTTCCGTTGCCGGCGGCGAGCTCTTTGAAGTCGGGCAGAGCGCTCCAGCCGAAGTCGGCGTTCGAGGCTCGGTTGATGGTGATGGTGTAGGTCTTGGTGGTGCCGTCGGTGGCCTCCACAGCGATGGTGACGGAATTGGCCCCTTCGGCCAGGCTGACTTGGTGGCCCTCGGTTCCGGCGTCGGCGTCGGCGGGGTCGAAGCTGACCGTTGCGTGGGAGTCGACGCTGACAGCGGTGACGGTGGTGGTTGCTACGGCATTGGCGACGTTGGCGGTGTATTCGGTCACTGCGCTGTTGAACACGACAAGGTCGCTGTTCGCGATGGACAGTGCCGACAGGTCGGCATTGTCGGACAGGGTCGTCGCGGTGGTCCGGGTGATAACCGCGGTATAGGAGGTGGTGTGTGTGCCGTCGTTGACGGTGACCGCAATGGTGTTCTTGCCGGTGGCCAAGTCGATTTGGTGGCCTGCGGTTTGGGTGTCGGCGTCGGATGGGTGGATGGCCACGGTTGCGCCGGCAGAAACGGCTGCGGCGGCGACGGTGGTCGATGCGGTCGTAGCGGGCTCCCAGATCGCGTAGTCCAGGCGCCCGGGCGAGAAGCCGATGTCGATGCCGGTGAACTCCAGCGATTGCAGCAAGGCGTAGGCGGGCATGTTGTAGGCGTAGATCTTGTTGTCGACGTAGTCGGCCACCCACATGGTGGCGCCACGGGACCAGATGCCGGTGGGATTGTTGTTGCCCGCAGCGGCCAGCGTGTTGAAGTCCAAGTCTGCCTGGCGGACGCCGGAGGCCAAGTCATAGGCGTAGAGCTTGTCGTCGACGTCGTCGGCCACCCACATGGTGGTGCCGTCAGACCACAGGCCAGCGGGACTGTTGTTGCCTGCGACACCCAATGTGTTGATGTCGAGGTGTGCCCGGCGGCGGCGGGTGGCCCGGTTGTAGGCGTAGAGCTTGTCAGTATTGTTGTCTGATACCCAGATGGTGGTGCCGTCGGACCACAGGCCTACGGGATGCTCGTTGCCTGCGCTATTGAGGCTGCCGATGTCGCGGTTGTACTGGTAGGCGCCGGTGGCGAGATCGTAGGCGTAAATCTTGCCGACGGAGACGTCTGATACCCAGATAGTGGTGCCGTCGGACCACAGGCCGCTGGGGGCGAGGTTCCCGAGGCCGAATTGCGTGGTGGGGATGTCTTTGGCGAGGTCGCGTTCCGTGGTTGTCAGGTCGTAGGCGAACAGGCGGCCGAAGAGATTCGCCACCCACATGGTGGTGCCATTCGACCAGATCCCCCGAGGGGTGTAGTTGCCGCCGTCCAACTCTGTGAAGTCTGCAAGGATGCTCCAGCCGAACGCCGCGTTCGAGGCTCGGTTGACGGTGATGGTGTAGGTCTTGGTCTTGGTGCCGTCGGAGGACTCCACAGCGATGGAAATGGTGTTCGCGCCGGTGTTCAGGCTGACTTGGTGGCCTGCGGTTTGGCTGTCGGCGTCGGCGGGGGTGATGGTTACCGCAGCGTTGGCGTCGGCGGGTGTGGCGGTGACGGTGGTCACGGTGGTGGGCGCGGCGACCAAGGCGGTGTACTTGGTGGCGCTGGAGATGGTGCCGATGTCGCTACCGGAGATGTCTAGTGCCAACAGGTCGGCATTGTCAGACAGGCTCGCGAAAGTGGTTCGGGTGACGACACCGGAATATGTCTTGGTGGTAGTTCCGTTGGTGACCGTGACGCTGATGGTGTTGTCGCCGGTGTCCAGATTGATTTGGTGGCCTGCGGTTTGGCTGTCGGCGTCGGCGGGGGTGATGGCGACCGTAGCGTCGGCGACGACGGCGACGGCGACGGCGGTAGTTGATGTGGTCGTTTGGGGCACCCGGACCTCGAAGCCCGTGCGGCCGTGCCAGACGGGCGAGAAGCCGATGTCGATGCCGGTGAGCTCCAGCGACCGCAACAAGGCGTAGACGGGCCTGCTCGTGGTGGCCATGGGGGGCATGTTCAGGGCGCGAATCGTTCTGTCGGCAACGACCCACATCGTCTCGCCGTCGGACCACAGCCCATGGCCAACAGCGGCTATCAGGTTGTTGAAGTCCAGGGAGGGGACCCGGACGCCGGTGTACAGCTCGTAGGCGTACAACTTGCCGTCGTCCTGGTCGGCGATCCACATGGTCGCGCCGTCAGACCACAACCCCATCGGCGCGGTGTTTCCTGCGGCCACGAGGGTGTCGAAGTCGTAGTCGGGCAGCCGGTCGCCGGTCTCGAAATCGTAGGCGAAGACCTTGTCGTTCTCGTTGGCGTTGGACACCCACAAGATCACCCCGTCAGACCACAGCCCCACGGGGACGCTGTTGTCGGCCACCAGAAAGAAGTCGCGGTCCTTGAGGCGGGCGCCGGTGGCGAGGTTATAGGCGGTGACGCGCTGTTGCCCGGCGATAGCGACCCACAGGGTCTCGCCGTCCGACCACAGTCCTCGCGTAGCTGCTCCCCGGTAGGTGATGTCGCGATCGGGTCGCGGGGCACCCGTTTCGAGGTCGTACGCGTAGATCCTCTGATCGTTGTTGTTGGTCGCCCACATGATCTCGCCGTCAGACCAAAGCCGCGGATACGACGTCCACATCGTATCGATGTCGCGGGCAGGGTTGTGTTCGAACGCTGGCATCGAGTCCTGTTGAAGTGATGACAGCTCGCGTGAGACGGTGATGATGTAGGTGTTGAGTTTTCCGTTTGAGTTCACGATGACTACGATGGTGGTTTCGCTGCCGGGTGCTCCCAGTGTGATTTGCCAGCCGTCGGTGTTGGGGTCGGTGTCGGCGGGCACGATCAGCGTGGACGCGTCGGTGTCGTCGGTTGCGGCGTCGATGGTGATTTCTTCGACGTCGGATGCGGCGGTTGCGCGGTATTGGAAGGTGTCGGACGCGAACACCGGTGAGAGGTCGGCGTCGGTCAGGGTTAGTGAGCTCAGCACCGGTGCGGCATTGTCGGTGGTGTCTTTGGGCGACGGTGCGCTCTTCAGCGCAGTCGTCGATGTGCTGGGGGGCGGGGTGACGGCTTTGGGGGTAGCGCCTGTGTCGGTGGTTTGGGTGATGAGTGTGAGGTAGACGCTTTGGTTGAGTCCGTCGTGGGAGGTGACCCGCACGATTACCAGGGTGTCGCCGGTTTCGGCAAGGGGGACTTGGTGGCCTGGTTGGTTGGTGTCGGCGTCGTCGTGGTCGGCGTGCAGACCGTCGGGGCCGACGCGCACTGTGATGGTCTCGACGGTCGCGCCGGAGTCGGCGCGACTGGCCACCACAGTGGTGTGTGACATGTTCGGGGGGGCGGTCAGCTGGTAGCGGTTCTGGTGATCGTCGAAAGTCAACGACCCGAGTCCTGTGAACTGCATGCTGTTGAGCGCAGAAGTCGCGTCGGTAGGGGCTGATGATTCGCTGACGACGAGCCAGTAACGCTGCGTCGTGGCCGCGTCGGGGGCTGTGACGGTGATGTGGATCGCGGTGTCGGCCCCGGTTGCCAGCAAGACTTGGTGGCCCGCCGCGGACACATCGGCGTCGGCGGGTGTGATCGACACCGTCGCGCCCTGCGCGGCCGCGGCTGCGGCAGCAGCCACGGTGAGTTGCGACACGCCGGGCGCGGCCGCGGCGGAGTAAAGCGTCTCGCCGGGATCGAACATCGGTGCCAGGTCAGCGCCGACAACATCAAGCGCGGCCAGCGACGCGTCGGCGCTGCCGGGGATCGTTGTCTCGATGCGGTGGCGCAGTCCTCTGCCGTCGTTTGTGCACACAGCGCCGGGATGCGCGCAGTCCACAGTCGCGGGCAGCATCACCGTGATCGCGCCGGGGCCGGTTGGCTGCAGGGCAACGATCCAGCTTTGCTTCGACGACCGCGAGTATCGGCGGACCTCGGCGATCTCAGCGCCGGCGGCGGCCAGGCCATGGTCTTTGAGCGTCTGCGCGTTGATAGCCAGGTTCGCGTGGTCAAACCCCAGACGCACCTCGAACTGCGACACCCCATCATGAAATGTCGGCTTGTCGTCAAACACCCCCGACGGCGGCGCGGGCGGCCTTTGCGGCATAGAACCCGAAACGCTTATCGCGATAGACAACTCCACCTCGTCACCCTCAGACCACCCCATCGGCGCGGTGGGCCACCAATAACGCCCCTCGGCGATACCCATAGACTGCACGGAACTGTCGCTGGCAACGAACTCTTGGCTGCCCGCGCGAAACACGAAATCGCGCGGCAGCTCATCAGAGAGCCCCAACACCAACCCGGCGTGGTTGAACACCGCGATCACCCAAACCGACTCGCCGTCCACCACGAACCGATCCTGTAACAGCGAACCCTGAGCAAACGACGGACCCTGATAGTTCTGAAAACCCGGGACCTCCCCGAGAAGAACTCCCACCGACAACACCGACGACCAGACCACTTCGAACTCAGGCTCGTCCGGAACCGCCAGACCACGCGTGCC
>JAKZTU010000271.1:0-24937 GCA_047516945.1 Acidimicrobiales bacterium | reverse complement strand
CTCCAAGCGTTCATCGAAACTGACCGCACTGCCCGCCGCGAGATCCGCCGCCTCGAACGCCTCATCGGCGAGCTGCTCGACCGTCACGGCACCACCCTACGCGACGAAAACGGCATCGGCCCCATCTCAGCAGCCACTCTGCTGTGCGAGGTCGGCGACCCGACCCGGTTCGCCCGCGAGTCCAAATTCGCCCGCTGGTGCGGCACCGGCGCCGTCGCCTTGTCCTCAGGCGAAGGCAACGGAGACCCCGTCAAGCACCGGCTCGACTTCAGAGGCAACCGGCGCGTCAACAGCGTGCTCCACATCGCCTCGGTCACCCAAGCCCGACAACAGCCCCAAGCAGCCGCCTACCTCGCCCGCAAAGCCAGCGAAGGCAAGACCCGACGCGAAGCCCGACGAGCCCACAAACGCCACCTCGCCAACCGAGTCATCCGCCGAATGTGGCGCGATGAACAGACTCAAAAACAACCTCACGTACTCGCCGCTTGACAAGGGAGCGTCTGACAGTCCCAGCCTCCACAAACCCGGGGCGCTTCATTGTGATTGGTCGGGTTGTTCGGGGGCTGGGTTGGGTTGGTCGGATTGCGGGTCTGGTTGCCCAACAGCAGCGGCGGTCTCGGTTGTAGTTGTCGTTGCAGTAGCTGCGACGGTAGCAGCGGCGCGGTTGCGGCGTACGCGTCGAATCGTTCGGACCCACCATCCGCCGAGCACGATGAGGGCGATAATCGAGATGACTAGGCCCAGTCCGGAGATTGCTGTGGAGCGAATATCGATGACGCCTTCGTGGAGTTCGAGTTGCCCTCCGGGCGAGGTTATGGCCACTGTGACTCTGGCGTCCCCGGAGGCGAGTGTTTCGACTCGTACAGTGATTTCGTTGTCGCCGGGGATCAGGGTTCGGCTGAGTCGCTCTCCATCGTAAAAGCGCAGTTTTTCGGCGCTGAGCAGCAGGTCGACGGTGATGGGAAGGGGTTGTCCGTTGCGGATGGTGATCCGGAGGTTGGCTCGTCGGTCGGTTAGTGTGATGCGTTCGGCTGGTTCGATGGTGATGTTGGCTGTTCCTGCGAGGACTGCGTCGAACGCGCTGAGGGTGTAGGCGGCGCTTTGTTCGTCGCTCAGGCTGCTTGCGGCGGCGGCTCGTATGAGCGTTTCGAGTGCGGTGATTGGTGTTCGCGCCGGGGCAACCATTGAAGCGTAGGCATCGACTGTTCCTCGGGTGACACCGATATCGGCTGCGCGCTGCGACAGATCAGGTGCTTGGGTTGGTTTCAAGGTGGCCTGGACTGGTTGCCCGTCTGTGTCGCGGGCGACGGGTACTTGTAATGCCCGGGTGAGTGGGGATGTTCGGAGGTTGCTGCGTTCGTTGATGCCGTCTAGGAGCACTTCGAGTACGGCTGGTTCGAGTTGATCGAAGTCGAACAGGATGGCTCTGTCGAGGGTGGCGTTGGCCGCTTCGATTGCGAGTTCGGTGAGTGCACGGTGGCCTGCCAGTTCTGGGTCGGCATGGTTCAGTGTTTGGCGCAGCGACGTGTCGATGGCGATGGCGGTTAGAGCCGTTCCGGTGGCGTCGCGCAGTTGAAACGGCGCGAATCCGCTGCTGTCGGTTGTTCTGCCGGTGATTTGGTTGGGTGGAACGAGCACGGCTTGGGTGCCGTTGCTGCGCAGCAGTGCCAGTGTTTCGATCGTGGCGTCGGCATCGAGTTTGGAGATGTTTGAGGGTCCGCGTCCGAGCATTTCTGAGATGACGGTGGCACCGTAGGTGTACTGGTCAGCGATGAGGGTGGTGTCGCCGGTTAGTCGCCAGGCTTCTTCATCGAGGTCGACCCAGGGGGCGTTTAGTACGGGCCGGTCAGAGAGCAACTCGGCGAACTCTGTTAGCTGTTCGCTGCTGCTGATCGCCAGTGCTTGCAACGTTTCGGGTTGTAGCGCAACGGTGATGGGGATTTCGTTGCGTTCCGCTATTCGTTCGGCTCGAGCAAACAGGTTTTGCGTGTCGAGGTTGATTGTTTGGTCGGGTTGGACAGCGAGCGGTGCGCTCAGGTCGGCGATGAAGGCGACGTGAAGTGTCGGTCGCCGCTGCTCTTCGAGCACGAGCAGGTGGGTGATGAGCGTGTCGATGACGTCGCCGTTGTTGTCTTCGAGGGTGATGACGACGGGAAGAGCGCCTTGGTTGATGCGCAGGATCTCGCCGATTTCTTCGTCTGGGATCTCGATCGAGAAGATTTCTCCGGTGCTGTTGAGTTGGCAGGGGGCTTCGTCGAGGGGTTCGTCCACGTCGCAGATGAAGTTGCTGAAGGGTCTTTGTTCGCCGAGGCCGATGTAGCTGGCACGGATGTCTTCACGGGTTGTGCGGGCCTCGAAGATTTGTATGCGGATTGTCGAATCGGCTGGGGCGATGACTCTGAGGTCGATGGTTGCGGGGTCGTCGCCGACGAAGGCGGTTTGGGCGACGAGGTCTATGCGCCCGTCGTTTTGAGCGGCCGCACCGGTGAGGTTCGTGATTGTCGCGAGTGGCACAAGGACCAGAGCCGCTAGCGCGGCAGCGAAGCGCGCTCTACCGATCATGTGAGTGTTCGGTACATGACTGTCAGGGGGTGTTCTTGGAGGGTGAACCCGAGGTTTTTGTATAGCTGCAGAGCGTTGTTGTTGGTTTTTTGGGTGTTGACCCAAGCGATCCTTGCTCCGCGTCGGCGGATCCACCAGAGGGCGTCCTTGACTAGCAGCGCACCGATTCCTTGCTGGCGAACGGCGGGGTGGACTGCGAGTCTTTGCAGGTATCCGGTTCGGCCTGAGTGACCGGCGAGGGCGTAGCCGATTATTTGGTTGCTGGGGTTGTCGTTTCTTTCGTTGGTGTCGGGCGGTTCTGCGTGGTCGGAGCGGCGCATGATGCGGAGTCGGCTGGTGGGAGTGGCCTCGATTGAGTCTTGGAGTCCGTCGCGGTCGAAGTGCCAGAACTCGTCGAATGATTGCCTGTCGAGGGTGAGCACGTCGTCCCAGTCGCGGCTGGTTCCGCGGCGGATTCTGGGGCGGGGGCGGTGCCATGGTCGCCGGCGTTGGCCGCGGGGTTGGCCACCCGGCCCGCTGGCGGCAAAGCGTGGTTGGAGGTCGTAGCGCAGCAGGTGGAGATGTTCGCGTTCGCTGAAGTCGTCGAGCAGGAAGGCGGCCCGTACCGGTGGCGCGACTGCGGCTGTGACTACGGCTTGGAAACCTTGGTTTCGCAATATGTTTCGGGCTGTTGAGAGTGATTCGCGGTCGAGTGTCTGGGCGGCGCTGAGCGGTACGAGGGTGGCTAGATCGGCGCGGCCTTGCCAGCGTCCGGCGCGAAATCTGGCGTCGCCGATCGTGAGCTGGGTGAGGGCCATGGTCATTGTTACGATACGTCGTTCTCCGTTGAGCAGGTAGCGCCCGGTAATGTCTTTGTGTGGCTGGCTACACCTACGAGCTTGAGGCACCGTTGAAGCGGGCCGATCCGTTGGCGCGGGTGTTTGATTCTGCCGGCTATCGGTTTTTCTTGGTTGGCGGAGTGGTGCGGGATTACTTCTTGAAGCGTTCTGACGTTGGTCAGGATCTCGACGCCACTACTGATGCGCGGCCTGATGCGATCAGGGGTTTGGTAGCTGAGTTGGCTGATGAGGTGTGGTTCCAGGGCGAGCGGTTCGGCACGATCGGCTGCGTCATCGCGGGCCAGAGCTTTGAGATCACGACGCACCGTGCGGAGTCGTATCGTCCGGATTCACGTAAGCCGACGGTTGTGTTCGGCGATGACATTGTTGATGATCTCGCCCGGCGTGATTTCACGGTCAACGCTATGGCGATCGATATGGCCGATCATTCGTTGGTGGACCCGTTCGGGGGTGAAGCCGATCTGGCGGCTGCCGTGTTGCGCACTCCGCTTGAGCCTGAGGTTTCGTTGTCTGAGGATCCGTTGCGGATGTTGCGTGCGGCCCGGTTTTGTGCGAGTTGCAATCTTTTGCCGGCACCGGAGTTGGTGACTGCGATGACGGCTGAGGCTGACCGTTTGGAAATCGTTTCGGTGGAGCGCATTCGTGATGAGTTGCAGAAGTTGTTGTTGCTCGACGATCCGGCTTCGGGTTTGCGGTTGATTGACACCACTGGGGTTGGTCGGATGGTGCCGGTCGTTGGTGGCTGTGACGACTGGGAGTCTGCTGCGAGTCGTTTGCGAGCGGTGTCGGCAGATCCGGCAATGCGTTGGGCTGCGATGTTGAGTGCGTTGCAGGTCGACAAACCGGATCTGCGTTCGCTGAAGTTTTCGGGCGAGCTCGCCGGAGCGGTGAGGTGGTTGTTGAGTGAGGGCCCTGAGTTGTTGACGGCGGATCTGGCGACGCTTTCGGATCGACAGCTTCGCGAACTTGCCAGCAGTTGCCCCGCTGGTCGCACGGTGGAGGATCTGCTGACGTTTGTGGCTGGGTTGCGCTCTGGAGACGGGCTTGGGGCCGACGATGTTGATCAGGCAGCTGCGCAACTCGTTGACTTGCGTCGCCGCGAGCCCGATTGGGATGATCCAGCACCATTTTTTGGTGGCTTGGAGGTTGCGGACATGCTTGGTATTGAGCCGGGCCGCGAACTCGGTGAGGCGATGAAATGGTTGGCCGAGTTGCGTGTCTCTGAGGGCCCGCTGGCTGGTGATGTGGCTGCTCGACGGTTGCAGGATTGGTGGGCTGGGCACGCCCGTGAGTAGTCAGGTCTGCTTTGAGGCCGAGCGGATTGCTCTGGAGGCTCGCTCAGGGTTTGTGGGCTCGGGTGAGCAGGGTTGCGGGTAGCAGGTTGTCGTCCATGTGCCGTTCGAGCAATGTGTCTACGACGAATTTGGCGCGGCACAGCGATGACACGATGGATTCGATGGTGTGGATATAGCGTCCTTTGATCGGGCGAGTGCCGGTCCAGGGGCGGACTGTTAGAGCGGGGTTGTCCGGGTCGGCACACAGTGCCGCGGGGTGGGGGAGCGAGATGAGCAGATGGCCGCCGGGTTTGATGACGCGGTGGACTTGTCGGACCACGCGGTCGAGGTCTTTGACGTAACACAGCGAGGTCACCGAGATTACCAGGTCGATTTGGTCGGCGGTCAAAAAGGCCAGTTCAGCGAGTTGGGTTTGATGTAACTCGACGCTGGTTTTGTGGTGTATCGCCAGCTCCCGCGCGGCCCGCAGTTGCTTGACGTCTTCGTCGATTGCGGTTACCCGCGCGTCTCGCAGCGCGAGCCCGACCGCAGCGTGTCCCTGGCCGCATCCCAGCTCTAGAACGCGTCGGCCGGAGACGTGTCCAATGAGGCGTCGGTCGAGTGTGGGTTCAACGCCTGAGCCGAGGTCAACATAGTCGATAGGTCGGTCTGCTGGAACCCTTGTGTCGTGCAGTTGCATGGGTCTGATTCTTGTCGTCGTGCGTGCAACATGCGTGGACGGTTACTGTGTTAGGCGTGAAGATGGGACTGACTCAGGCCGTTGGTGGCGATGCGGGCATCGACTATCGCTTGATGCGCGAGATGACTCTGAGTGCTTGGCGTGACGGCAAGGTCGGTATTTCTGAGTTGTGCGATGCTCAACCGGAGTTGCGCCGCAACGCCGAGTTTTGTGGACGGCCTCTGGAGTTGCCCTGCCCGGTTTGTGAGACGGATGGGCTGGTTGAGGTCACCTATGTGTTCGGTCCGCGGCTGCCGGGGCATGGTCGCTGTGTCACTAGCGACAAGGAGATGACTCGGCTCAATGCTCGCAAGCAACCGTCGCGTGGCTACGTGGTTGAGGTGTGCACGGACTGCGGCTGGAACCATCTGACGAAGAGCCGTTCGGTCGGGGGTTGCGCGGTTGAAGCGGTTGAGGGGGTTGAGGGAGTGGGGGGCTGATCTCCGGGTTTTGGTCTTTTGGGGCTTGGAGTTGCACCGTTTGATCCGCTAGTCTGTGTTCACCGCCGGCAGCCACAGACCTACCTGGTCACAGAGGGCGCTGGACGGGAAAGGAGTCAGACATGGGCAAGCTCACTGCCCCTGCGATTGCATGCAAGAAGGTTCGTGCTGGTGACGATCCTCTGGTGATGGTGACTGCGTACGATGCGCCTGGTGCGCGTATTTCGTCGGAGGCTGGTGCCGACATCATCTTGGTGGGTGACAGCCTTGCCATGGTTGTGCTCGGCTACGACGACACGCTTCAGGTGACTATCGACGATATGTGTCATCACACCGCGGCTGTCGCCCGGGTCAAACCGGACTGTCACATCGTGGCTGATATGCCGTGGATGAGTTATCACGTTTCTCCGGAGGAGACGGTTCAGAACGCGGCCCGGCTGATGCGCGCGGGTGCTCATTCCATCAAGCTTGAGGGTGGCCGTAAGCGGTTGCCGATGATCGATCGGATCATCGCCGCGGAGATTCCGGTGATGGGTCACATTGGTCTTACGCCTCAGTCGATTCATGCGATGGGTGGTTTCAAGGTGCAGGCCAAGCAGGCTGAACATGCCCGCAAGCTGGTGCAGGCAGCGAAGTCGCTGGCTCATGCCGGTTGTTACGCGGTGGTTCTTGAGGGCGTGCCTGATCGGGTTGCCGAGATGGTCACCGACGCTGTCGATATTCCGACGATCGGGATTGGGGCTGGTTCTCGCTGTGATGGCCAAGTGCTCGTTTACCACGACCTCTTGGGCATTGAGGATCGCTTTGTGCCGAAGTTCGTGCGGAGGTACGCGGATGTGAAATCTGTGTCGGTTTCTGCGGTTGCCGCCTATGCCGCTGACGTGCGCTCTGGTGCGTTCCCCAACCATGCCGAGAGCTATCACATGGCCGACGCTGAGGCTTCCGAACTGCAACTCTACGGCGGTGAATAGAGCGCTGCTGGTTGCCTTGTTCGGCCGCAGTGTCACACCCCCCTGACAAGATGTGACCATGCAGTTTTTCAAGGTGTGGGCATGCGGTTTGCCGCGGTAGTCTTAAGCAATTCCCCCAGGTGGCGTTTCCAACGGAAGCAACTCCGAAAGGAAACAACTTCAGCCAGCAACCCCTGCCCCGGGAAGGGGCCCCGGCTACGTCGGGTCCGTAGGAGGTGAGTGCTCGTGGATATTTCTCGAGCGTATGAATTGATGGTCATCGTCGACTCTGATGTTGATGATGGCGATATTGATGCGGTGATCTCTCTCATCGACGGCCTTATTGTCGACGAAGGTGGCCGGATTGCGTCCACCGACAATTGGGGTCGTCGTCGGTTTGCGTACGAGATCCAACACAAGTTTGAAGGCACCTATGTGGTGTGGGAGATCGTTACCGAATCGGCGGGTCTTCCCAACACCGAACGCCAGTTGCGTCTCACGGACGACATTGTCCGCCACAAGCTTTTTCGTCTCCCAGAAAAGGAAGCGGCTCGCCGCGGTCTGTTTGGGGAGACGGTACCGGCATAGGCCGGTTTACCAGGAGGTACCTACATGGGATTTGATAACACTGTAACTGTTGTGGGCAACGTGACCCGCGATCCAGAACTGCGCTTTACGCAGGGCGGACTGGCCGTCGCCAACTTTGGCGTGGCCTGGAACAAGAAAAAGAGTGATGGCGAGGAAGAGGCTTCGTTCTTCGACGTGACCTGTTTCCGTCAGCTTGCTGAGAATGTTGCTGATTCGATCAGTAAGGGAGCGCGGGTCGTCATTTATGGCACGCTTACGCAGAACCGCTGGGAGACTCCGCAAGGCGAGAACCGCTCGAAGATCGAGATCCTTGCTGATGATGTGGCACCGAGCCTCAGGTGGGCGTCAGCTGAGGTCACCCGCAATGAGTTCCGAGGCGGCGCTGAGGGTGGCGGCCGACCAAGCGGCGGGGGCGCTGCTAGGTCGCAGGCTCCCGAAAGCTCTCAGCCTCCCGAAAGCTCTCAGCCTCAACCAACGTATGACCTTGATGAGGAGCCGTTCTAGCTCGTCAGCGAGCAGCGGCTTAAGCACCGAACATCAACCACGAACGACAAGAACACAAACGACAGAACTGGAGAAGTGATGGCCAAGGTAAAGAAGCGGGGCAAACCCAAGGACAGTGGCCGCAGGGTCAAGAAAAAGATCTCGATCCTCAGTTCCGAGAAGATTGAGTACGTGGATTGGAAAGACGCCAACCTTCTTCGGCGATTCTTGTCTGAGCGATCCAAGATCCGCGCTCGCCGTGTCACAGGCAACAACACTCAGCAGCAGAAGATGGTTGCCGACGCCATCAAGATTGCTCGTGAAATGGCCCTTGTGCCGTACGCCAACCGGGTGACCACTCAACGCAGCGGCCGGGGTGATCGTGATCGCATCAGTCGTGCCGATGCTCCGTTGCCGCGCCCTAGCGGTCCTCCACCTGCTTCTCGTGATGAAGACGACGACATCTACGAAGAGGCTGACAACGCTGCTGGTACTGATCACGCCTCTAGTGCAGGCTCTGCGGCTACTGAATCGAGCAGAGCATGAAGGTCGTTCTCCGTCAAGATGTCGCTGGTCTCGGTCGCAAGGGCGAGATCTGCGATGTTGCCGATGGCTATTTTCGCAACCTGTTGTCTCCTCGCGGGTTGGCTCTGAAGGCGAGCAAGGGAGTGGAGGTTCAGGCTGAGTCGATGCGCCGTTCTGCGGTCTTGCGAGATGCCAAGGGTCGGGCGGAGGCCGAAGAGATTGCTGCACGCCTGGTTCCGATGGTGATAACCATCAGCGCACGCGCCGGAGAAGGTGGTCGCCTGTTTGGTTCAGTGAGCAACTTCGACATCGTTGCAGCCGTCGAGGCGCAGGCCGGTGTTGTTATCGATCGTCATACCTTGGCGCTGGACGCTCCGCTGAAAGAACTTGGCCAAGTATCGGTGAACTGCAAGCTTCAAGACGAAGTGGAGTTCCCGGTCACGGTGGAGGTAATTCCAGAGTGAGCTGGTTGTCGCCCTCCGGTGACAACAGCTTGATATCTCGTGGTTGCCAGCGATTTGAGAGGCGCGCGCCCGCTGTTGTGGAAAGTACACAAGAAATCCCCAGAAATACGACGATTTCCCCTGGACTCCCACGGGGGAAGCGGGCCAATTTAAAGGTTGGCTCAGGTGACGAACGGGTGACAATCAGGTGACGAACGAATGGCGATGACTCAAACCAGCACGCGGCATGACAGTCGCGTGCCTCCCCACAACCTTGAGGCTGAGGAGTCTTTGCTTGGTGCCATGTTGCTTTCGAGTCACGCGATAGCGGACTCCATCGAACTCGTCAGCGCTGAGCAGTTCTATCGACCAGCACACGCCCACGTTTACGATGCCATTGCTGCGCTGTATGCCGCTGGCGACCCGGTTGATCCGGTCACGGTCGCGGTTGAAATAGAGCGAGCCGGCGTAGCAGAAGCAGTTGGCGGTCTTGAGGGTTTGCATCGCTTGCAAATGAACACTCCAGCATCGTCGAACGCTGCGAAGTACGCGAGCATCGTGCGCGAGCACTTCATGCTCAGAAAACTGATCCGAGTTGCGAGCGAAATCGCCGAGATCGGTTACAGCCAGCCCAGTGACGCTATTGCAGCCATCGACGAGGCTGAAAACATGGTGTTTCAGATCGCAGACGGTCAAGACACCGAATCGATGAGCAAGATCGAAGTGCTCCTCAAGGAGACGCTGGAGCACCTCATCGCTCGTAACGAGTCTGGGAAGGGCATTGTCGGCACGCCAACCGGATTTGTTGATCTTGACCACAAGTTGTCGGGGTTGCAGCCCAACGCTTTCATCGTGGTTGGCGCTCGGCCTGCCATGGGCAAGACCTCTTTCATCCTCAACATCGCGAGCCATGCTGCGATTCGCGAACAAAAACCTGTCCTCGTCTTCAGTTTGGAGATGGGCCATATTGAGATCAGTCAGCGCATCCTGTCGGCTGAGACTCGTGTCGACTCCAAGGACATGAGCGATGGCCGAGTCAAGGAGCATGAATGGAAACGGATCACGTCCACCATCGCCCGTCTCAAGAACGTGCCGTTGTGGCTTGACGACAACCCGAATCCGACGATTATGGATATCCGCTCGAAGGCGCGGCGACTGAAGAGTTCCATTGGCGATCTTGGGTTGGTGGTAGTCGACTATCTCCAGTTGATGACGGGTCGTTCTCGTGCTGAGAGTCGTCAGGTTGAGGTGGCTGAGATTAGTCGTGGCTTGAAGATTCTGGCCCGTGAGTTGAAGTGCCCGGTAATCGGTGTTTCCCAGCTCTCCCGAACCCTTGAGAGCCGTCAGGACAAGCGTCCGATGCTGTCTGATCTTCGCGAGTCGGGTTCGATTGAGCAGGATGCCGATGTGGTCTTGTT
Organism: Acidimicrobiales bacterium; assembly: GCA_047516945.1. Taxonomy (GTDB): domain Bacteria; phylum Actinomycetota; class Acidimicrobiia; order Acidimicrobiales; family Aldehydirespiratoraceae; genus VXYK01. The sequence goes on along the minus strand of JAKZTU010000271.1, from coordinate 14,676 downwards.
TCTGTATCGCGACGAGGTGTACAACCCCACTGACCAGACGACCGAAGGCTTGGCCGAAGTGATTATTGCCAAACACCGCAATGGGCCAACCGGCACAGTCAACCTCAGCTTCGTGCCCAGATTGACGTCGTTCAGGAACCTGGAAACCCGGGCAATCTAAATGTTTCTCGGTGAGGATCTGTTGGTGTGGCTGGTGTTGGCGCTCGGCGGCGCGATGGCGGTCGGCAATTTACTGGCTTTGCTGCGCCCGGCGGCCACGCAGCGTCGCGAAGGTGATCTGGAGCGAGCACCGCTCGGTCGTAGCGTCGTGTTCATTGTGGTTGGCCTGGTCGCTGCTGTCTGGGCCCTTGCCAGCCTCGTCACGGGTTAGCGGTTGAAACCTTGGTGCTGCTCTCGTAAGGCGTTTTTCTGGACTTTCCCCATAGTGTTTCGGGGCAGCGATGGAACTATCAGGATCTGTTTCGGATGTTTGTAGCGGCTCAGTTGTCTTGCCAGTTCCGCGGTGCAATTGTCGAGAGCGAATTTTTCGTCGTCCACAACGATGATGGCTGTCACTGCTTCGCCGAGGTCTCGGTCAGGTACTCCGATCACCGCCGATTCCTGTATCCCGGCAACTTCGTCGAGCACGAGTTCGATTTGTTTGGGATAGATGTTCTCGCCGCCGCTGATAATCAGGTCACCGGATCGGCCTTGCAGGGTCAGGCGGCCACTTTCGTCGAGGCTACCGAGATCGCCGGTTGTGAACCATCCGTCATCGTTGAGGGCATTGGTGGAGTCGTTGTCTCGGTGCCAGTAGCCCGAGAACACATGTGGACCGCGAACCTCTACCGAGCCGATGACTCCAGGTTCGACCGACTTCGCCGGCTCGACCGACATTGCCGCATTGTCAACCACACGCAGTTCGACCCCTGGTAGGGGATAGCCCACGGTGCCTGCTAAGCGCACGTCGTTGTACGGGTTTGAGGTGATGATTCCCGTTTCGCTCATGCCGTATCGCTCACAGATTCGGTGCCCGGTGCGTTTGGTGAACTCTGCGAACACCGAGTCGCGTAGCGGGGCTGATCCGCAAGTGAACAGCCGAATTCCGCTGGCCAGTTCAGCATTCAATCGCGGGTTCTGCAGCAGTCGGCTGTAGTGCGTGGGCACGCCCATCATCACGGTTGTATTTGGAAGCGAGTCGAGTACTCGCTCAGAGTCGAACCTGGCAAGGAAAGTCACCGGAATCGCTGAGAGCATGGCGCAGTGGAGGGCCACGAACAGTCCATGTGTGTGAAATATCGGCAGGCAGTGAAGAAGGTGATCGCTGCGGCTGAAGTGCCAGCTGTTGTGGAGCGCTATGGCGTTGTGCCGCAGGTTGGCGTTGCTGAGCGCTGCGCCCTTTGGCCGACCGGTGGTTCCTGAGGTGTACAGCAGCACGGCGAGGTCGTCGTCTTGGCGGTCAACAATTGGCGCGGTGGCGGCACGGATGGCTTGGGTTTCGGCCGCGTTGGCCCGCGCCGTGAGCGTGCCCTTTCCCCCGGGGGCGAGGGTGAGAATTCGACGGTCGTTGCCAGCCGCTGTTCGGGCAGCCGCTGAGGTGGGATCGAGCACAACCACCGCTGGATTGGCGTCGCTCAAGAAGTAGTCGAGTTCCTCCGCGGTGAAAGCGGGGTTCAAAGGGACGTGAACGGTCCCCGCCCGCAGACACGCGAGATATAGAGCGACCGCTTCGACGCACTTGTAGACCTGTACGAGCACCCGGTCGCCAGCGCCGGCACCGTGGGCGTTGAGAACGTGTGCGTAGCGTGCCGCTAGATCGTCAATCTGGCCGTAGCTGTAAGTCTGCGCGCGAGGTTCGATCAGAAAGGGCGCCGATTCGTGCTGTGACGTGACCGATCTCAAGGCCGAGGCGAAATTCCCACTGGGCAGCACTGTTTTCATTAGATCAGGCGATCCGGTCGACCATTTCACGGGTTACGGGGTTGCGCAGGGGCGCACCTGTGGCGTAGCGCTCGACCTCGTCGATCACCCATTCGCTCATGCGGGCGAGTTCGGTGCCCTGTGAGCCTGCGATGTGGGGTGTTAACACGGCGTTGGCAAGAGTCCGAAGCGGGTGTGTTTGCGGCAGCGGTTCTACGGGGTCGGTGACGTCGATGATGCCGAAGAGTACCGTGAGCGGCGGCTTCGGGCGGCGGTGTCCAGGAGACGCGATTTGATTCTCGGTCGATGGCCCCGAAGACTCCTTTGTTGGCCAACAAGATCATGGCCAACGTGTATTCGGCGACTGGTTCGGCGTTTGCGTCGGCACCGGAGGTCACGAGTATGTCTCGCTCCCAGAGTTCGTCGCTCAGGTACCACTTGACCGAGCCGGCGGCGTAGGCGAACAGCCGCAGGTTCGCAGCGGTTTCGAAGAACTCTGGTCCGAACAGGGGGCAACCCCAGTGTCCGACGATTACTTCTGCCTCGGGTAGTAATTCTTGTGCCCGTGGTTCGTCCCAGGAATGGAGCGGTTTGCGGTCGAGCAGCCTCCCTACCGTGCCGAGTCGATCCAAAGCGGTCTCGTCAAGGGCGGTGAAACCCTCGAAGTGAGCAATCACGATCGCCGGTTGGCCCATTGTTTGATCTTGGCCGCTTAGGTGTGTCCACGACAAGACGCACTAGCTTTCTTGACAGCCCAACGAAGCCTTGGCCTCGTGTGTTGGTCCCGAGTCTTGGCCCCGTGTGTTGGCCTCGAGCGTTGGCCTCGAGTGTTGGTCCAGAGTGTTGGCCTCGAGTGTTGGCCTCGTGTGTTGGTCCCGAGTCTTGGCCTCGTGTGTTGGTCCCGTGTGTTGGCCCCGTGTGTTGGCCTCGTGTGTTGGCCTCGAGCGTTGGCCCCGTCCTGGTCGCTAGTCTTGGCACCCGGTGTTGGTCCCGAGCGTTGGCCTCGTGTGTTGGCCCCGTGTGTTGGCCTCGAGTGTTGGCCCCAGTCTGGCTCGCAAGGTGGATCGGTAATTTGATCGTAGATTGAGACTGCGTTTGAGACTGAGATTGAGATTGGAGAGATCGTGTCGATACCGAGTTTGAGCCGAGACGGCGAGTTGCTGATAATCGATTTTGGCGACGATGACAATCGCACCGACGTTGCTTGGGTTGAAACCATGAACGCGCTGCTCGACGAGGCGGAGGCGCAGGCCCTCAGCGGCCCGGCCGCGTTGATCACGACCGGTTCGGCGAAGCACTATTCCAACGGACTCGACGTCGATCACATAGCGACGCTTTCAGGCCCGGAGATCAGGGCTTATGTCAACACGGTGGAGAAGGTGCTCTGTCGCATTCTGACTTTTCCGGCACCGACGGTTGCTGCTGTCAACGGCCACGCTTTCGGCGCGGGTGCTTTCGCGATCCTGGCACACGACCATGCGGTGATGCGCGCTGATCGGGGGTTTGTCTGTTGGCCCGAGGTGCACCTGCAGATGACTTTCTCTCCTGGTTTGATGGCGATGATCCGCAACATAATGACGAACGCCACAGCGCGTGAGGCCGTGACGACCGGTCGCCGGTATAGCGGGCTTGATGCGTTTGCTGCGGGGTTCGTGAATGAGGCGGTGAGCCTTGATCGCCTGATGATTGCGGCTTCAGAGTATGGCCGTGCTCACAGCGCTACCGCGGGTGCCAATCTCCAGAAGATCAAGCGGCAACTGCACCGGCCGGTGGTCGACCTTCTCGGTACCGGTTGAGTTCAACGCAGACTCAGAGCACCCCCCGGTTCATCCCAGTCAACTCGGGTCGGTTTTGGGGGTTGTCGGCTCGAGTTGAGCTTAGGTTGTCGGCTCGGGTTCGGCCCAGCCAGCCCCTGCTCAGCCCGGTTCGGTTCTTGGGTTATGGCAGTCGCGGTTCGGCCCAGTCGGCGCTGTCGGCTCGGGTTCAGCTCGGGTTCGGCCCGGCCAGCCCTTGCTCAGCCCGGTTCGGTTCTTGGGTTATGGCAGTCGCGGTTCGGCGGTGTCGGCTCGGGTTCGGCCGGGTTCAATTCTTGGGGACGTCGGCCCAGGGGATCTTTTTGTCGACTCGGGGTTCGCCGGGTAGTCCGAGCATCTGTTCACCCATGATGTTGCGGAGTATCTCCGATGTGCCGCCTTCGATTGAGTTGGCCCGTGCCCTTAAGAAGAGGTAGCCGAGGCTGCCACCTTCGCCGGGTAGCACGACTGTGGTGGGTCGACGGTAGGTGTAGTCAAGATCAATTTGGGAGGCCATGCCAGCGAGGTTGATGCCTTCGCTGTAGATCTCTTTATTGAGTTCTGCTCCTGCCAGCTTGGCTACGGAGCCTTCAGGGCCTGGTTGACCTCGTGTGGCGTTTTGCACTGCACGCATGTTGGTGAGCCGCAGCACTTCGGCCCGGTTCCAGAGCTTCATCAAGTTGTCGCGCCGCGAGGCGGTGCGCTCGTAGTCAGGTAGTGAGTTCCAGACTTTCACGAGCTCGGAGATGGCACCGCTGCCTCGGGGTGGGATGCCTCCGCCCCCTGATCCGCCGATGACGGTTCGTTCGTTCATCAGTGTGGTGATCGATACTCGCCAACCTTCGCCTCGCTGTCCGATGCGGTCGGCGTCTGGCACGCGGACATCGGTCAGGTAGACCTCGTTGAACTCGGCTTCACCGGTGATTTGGCGGAGCGGCCGCACTTCGACTCCTTCGGCGTGCATGTCGAGCGCGAAGTAGGTCATCCCTTTGTGTTTGGGCAGTTGTGGATCGGTGCGGGTGACGAGCATTCCCTTGTCGGCGATGTGAGCGATGGTGTTCCAGACTTTTTGGCCGTTGACCAACCATTCGTCGCCGTCGAGTTCTGCTTTGGTGGCGAGACCCGCGAAGTCTGATCCGGCGCCTGGTTCTGAGAAGAGCTGACACCATTTCTCTTCGCCGGTGAACATGGGGCGGAGGAAGCGGCGTTTTTGTTCTTCGGTGCCGTGGGCGAGGATCGTGGGTCCCGATAGCACCATGAAGAACTGACTGGTGTCCATGGACGGAGCGCCGGCTTCGGCTAGTCGCCGGTTGACGTTGCGTTGCAGTTGGGGCCGCGCTCCTATACCGCCGTGGCCAACCGGGAATTGGACCCAGGCCAGTCCAGCGTCGAATTGATGACCGCGAAACTGTTGATACGACTCTTGCGTCGGGTCGTGCCCGGCTAGCAGGGCGTCGAGTGCTTCGTTGACTGCGTTGACTTCGCTATCGCTCATAAGTGTCAGTCTGCCTGACAGATTCTCTTGCTGGCAACCCGCTGGTACTCTGCGGTGCCATGAGTTCCTTTGACGACTATTTTGCTGCCCATCAAGACCTGTTCGCGTACTACAACGATCTTGTCGGCCGTTTGAGCGACGAGCAGATGGCGGTGCAGTCGCTGTGCCCTGACTGGGATGTGAGGGGAGTCATCAACCACGCTGTTGGTGCCGAGTATTGGATGACCGGTTGGGAGCCGTCGGATACGGCCCCGCCGCCTTTTGAGCGGTTCGGCGAGTTTGATGCCCGTACCCGAGATGCAAGCAGGTCTGAGTTCGCGCAGATTGTCGCCGAAACGACCGCAACGCGCCTTGATGATCTGCGTGCTATGGGTCCGGAGGTACTTGATCGCCCGTCGTTTACCCCGGCTGGGATGTCTAGTTACGGCCGTTTCTTGCAGGTACGAGTATTCGATATGTGGGTGCATGCCCGCGACATCGCAATCCCGCTCGGTGAGACTCTTGTCGACGCGGGCTTCACCGCCGAAACAGCCCTGCAAGAGGTTGACGACTCGATCGGCTACATCGTTGGCAAGAAGATCGGTTTGCCCGATCCGATGAGTATCGCTTTTCGGATTCGCGGGCCGATCGAGCGCGACATCTTGGTGCGTGTGGATGGCCGCGCGGGCCGGGTCTTTGAGCTTGTTGACCCTGACGTTGAGGTGTTTGCCGATGTCGCAACTTTTGTGATGCTCGCCGGCGGCCGGATTGACCCTCAGTCCCAGATCGATGCCAACAAGATTTCGTGGTCCGGTGACGCTCACTGGGGCGAGACCGCAGCCCGCAACCTCGCCTACACCCAGTAACTCCCGGGGTCCCGGTTAACTCACTGGGATAGCTCACCTGGCAACTCACCGGGTGGTTTGCTGGGTGGCTCACTGGGTCACTCACCGAGTAACTTGCGGATCACGTCAGTAGGTCCGACACGAACCCAGTCAGCAGCTCTAGGAGTTAGCAGTGGCCCGAGTCAACTCAATTGATCATGTTCAACTTGCGATGCCTCCCGGTGCCGAAGATCTGGTCAGAGAGTTCTATGCAGGTGTTCTCGGTCTGACCGAGGTGCCGAAACCGCCGGAGTTGGCCAAGCGTGGTGGGCTTGGTTCGAGGGTCCCAGCATCAAGCTTCACCTGGGCGTGGAGCAAGAGTTTCGCCCTGCCCGCAAGGCTCATGTGGGGTTTGTTGTCGACAATGTTGCCGAACTGGTCGATATCTGCCGATCCGAGAACCTAGAGACCACCGACGTCAACTCTCTCGACGGTTACCTCCGAGCCCATGTATTCGACCCCCTCGGCAACCGCCTCGAGTTCATGGAACCCATGTGATCTACTGATGCGTCGCTGCCGTGGCGATCGTGCCCCTTGACGAGCCATGATGCCAGCGTGCTGCAACTCTCAGTTTTGGGACCGGATTTCATTCCTTGATACGAACCGGGATGCCTTCTTTAGTTTGCGTTGGACGCTCTTGGGCTTTTCGCCACGCACGATCGCATGAGCTGAGTTGTCTTCCTCGGGTTGGCTGACAACCTGTTGGTTGAGACTGCGTGCTGCCCCGGTGGGAAGTTCTGCGATACCAGAGCCCTCTTTGAGCGTTCTTGACATCTCAACTTGGATGCGTGCGACATCTACAGACATCTCACGGCCGGTGAATGCGGCAGAGGAGACGCGTCCGTTTGTGATATGTGTCGGGTGGACGCGTCGCCACAAGAGTTCGTCGTCACCTAGACATTCGGCAGCGCTCAAGTGGTTTCTCGGCCTATTTCAGTGATGAACTCTCGGAGTGTGGCCCATACCTCGCTCTGAGAGCCGACTGAATGCTCGGTCTCCGTGTTGTTCGGATCAACGATTAGTACTGACGCCAAACCCTCGGGTGGAATATCCACCTCGATTTCATACTTGTTACCGATCCACTCGAGTTGCAGCCCTCCCTCGAACGTGGGCACGACCCAGGGACCAGGACCCTCGGTTCCGATGGCCTCAAGAACGTTCAGGGCTCGCTTCACGGCGTTTCCGTGCACGGCCTTTTCGCCGTAACCATTCCAGTTCTCACCAAGCTCCAGCAGTGTTCGAAACCGAGTGAATATCTCATCGAACCATGGGCGCGCACGGAGTTCGCTTGAGACGGTGAGGTGGAGCACAGGCCGCTGGGAAACATAAGGAGGAGGAAAGCCCGAAGTAATCGTCTCGGACATCCCGGTCGTATCGCATGTTCTGTGATGAGACACCTGAGACAGTTCGCTGGTCAACAAGGATTGATTGGTAACCGTCATAAAGTTCGCCCCCATTTCGCGTGTGCGTCTGAAGTCGTTGCGGATGTGAATCCTCGGACAATCCACTCGTGTGCCAAGTCCATGAAATCTAGCGCACCGTCGATGTCGGGTGATGCCGCTCTCCCCCGAGAGGCGAGACGCAACACAAACAATTTCTCACCACCGTCGCGGTCCGTTGTCCACCCTTCGACGTTGAGCCAGCCGCGCTTGTCGGGAAGGTGGAAGTGCAACAACATACGGCCATGAGGGTCTGTCGGCAGGAAGTCGTCACTCATAGTTCCGTTCCACGGCGCTATGAACCGCTGTGTATCTTCGGCTGAATGCCACCCTTGGTCTGATCCGAGATGGTTGATGTACTGAGCTTCACAGATCGAGGGTTGCGGCATATCGAGATCAAGGTCATTGATACTCGCCCTCAACTTGTCCCAGGCATCAAGCAGAGCTTTGCGGATGCTCCGATAGCGCGGGTAGGTGCCGTCGTTAGTCCCCTGTTTCCAGTTGACGACTATTCGATCTTGTTGTAACTGCACTACGCGGTCACCGGTTGCGCTTTGGAGCCATAGCCGCGGTGTTTCGATTTCGTCACTTACATCCAACGTCAGATCGGGCCTGTTCGAGCCGAATCTCATTGTCGGAAGCGGCGTCCTCTCCTCCACGTTTGGGTATTCGTCCTCCCATCGGCGTGCGATTTCGGCCAAGTGGCGCGCCTTATAGCCGATAGCCCCGCCAAGTTGGACAGCTAAGGCGACCTCGACCACCGGCGGGCGCGCGTATTCAGGAAGGCCCTGATCGTGTGTGGTCACCGACCGCATCATATTGCCAAGCTGCCCGAATGTTAGGAATACGCCTGCGAAAGACAGAAGCAACGACCTCTCAAGTGCCCACTCGCTGGGTCCGGACCGCTCCATGGGCGCAGCTCGTCGGGGACCGGCCTTGGCGTGGGCTTTAGGGGCCGCTTGGCGGGTTGTTGGGGTTGATGATTTTGTAGCCGGTGGTGGTTTTGATGACTACATAGCCGCGGTCGTGGATGTTGTGGTGGCATGCTGAGCAGGCCAGGCACATTTTGTCGATGTCGGTGAGCCCGCCTTGTTCCCAGGGCACGATGTGATGGATTTCGCAGCGTTCGGGGCTTGCGGCGCAGCCTCTGCAGTGCCTGTCACGCGCGATGATGGCTTTGACTTGAGCTTCGGTGGCGTGTCGATGATCGCGTCCCACCCAGATGGGTTGACCTTCACCGTCGAAGACGACCCCGGTGACCGTTGCGGTGCACATGAGGCGTTCGAGCACGCTTTGGGGTAACGCTTCACCCCCGACGATTTCAGCCACGCCTGTGGGGTTGTCGTCTCGTAAGCGTTCGATGTCGGCTATTGCGATGAGTTGTGCCCGAGCGCTACCTGGCCCCCGTCGACCCGGGTCGGTTATCAACGCAACAAATGCGTCTGCTAAGCGTTGTGTTGGTGCACGAACATCATCGGGCTTGCCGTCACGACCGCCGTCGTCACGCCATAGGCGGTCATATTCAAGATTGATCGCTTTGCGCACCTGTTGATAGCTCACCGGATCCAGTTCCGCTAACAACACGCCCATACCGTCTTCGTTCACCCAGTTCTTCAACGACCGGCCTTGACGCTGCGCCTCGTGGGTGGCAGATCCGTCGTCGGTCTGGTTGCGGTTCACCCACCGCCGAGACTGTTCAGCGAACATGTCAACCGACGATGTCTCAGCGAGTCTTGACAGTTCATCGTCTACCTGTTGAGCCGAAGTCTTGGTCGCAACCCCAACAGCTATCGCCGCATGCTCGACAGTAATGGCACCAGCAGCCAACGATTCAGCAAGTTTGGGCATTTCAGCCAAACCGGCGGCGGTTTTGGCGACCGTGTTGGCATTACGTGTCGACATGCGCCCCGCTTCACGCAACACCGTCTTGGAGTTCACCCCACCATCACCCAACGCTTCGATTTCAGTTGCGCACCGTGCCTGCAATGAACTCAACGCCGCTATCGCCCGCCCAGCGCCTTCGACCACACCGGTCAACTCCGCCCGTGAAAGGCCCGAGATCACCATCGCTTTAGTTTGTTGGATCATCAAATCGAACATGACCACAACCTAGTCAAAGGGTGTGACACTGCATGAGACGCCATATGACGGTTGAGCGTTGACCACCCAGGTACGTCGAAGACCGAACCTCAAGAACCCTCCGATCCCACCAACGGGTCGGAGATCAGCGGATTCGACCAACCCCGACACGGGGTGAGGGTTAGGAGCGGGTTCCAGATGGTCTGGACGAAGATGTCTACCGCTCCGCGCTGTTGCCGTTACTGGCGGCTGAGTTCGGCGCGGGCTTGGGCGCGGAGGGTTTCGACGTCTTCTCGCGACAGCAGTTGGATCTCGACTTGGTGCAGCTTGCCGGTGAAGGGGTTGGGGTCGGTGTAGGCGCGGCTGACGGGCGAGCCGGCGTCGTAGCCCACGCTGGGTCCGACCGAGGAGATCGTGGCCATGATCCACGGGATCTGCCCCTCGCCGACCACCTCCCCGTCGATCAACAGCCGAGCCTGCGCGGTTCGCGATGGCCCTCGGTGGAATTCGAGACCGAGCTTGTGGTCCCCCGCACTGACAGCAGCACTCGAGCGAACGATGGTGTGGTCGTCGAAGGCGTTGTAGTCGAACACCAGATACCCGTCGTCCAAGAAGATAGAGAAACCGGCGTTCTCAGTCCCGGTGGCAAACAGCACCCCGTCACGACCGTCCCCACCATCACCACCACCACCACCACCACCGTCACGACCGTCCCCACCATCACCATCATCATCAGAACCAGCGCCACAAGTAACCGAAGCGGTGAGGTTCCAGCTGCGGCCGCCGACGGGCACGGCGGATTGGCTCCCCATCGGCGACACCGGCGGGTAGTAGCGGTAGGTCTTGTCGACGGGGTGCGGTGAGCAGTCACGGAAGCGCACCGCAAAGAGCTCCAACATCCGCTCGTCGAGGGGCAGCACGCCATGCGTCTCGGCCTCCTGCCACCACAGCGCGATCATCTCTTCGAGTTTCTCAGGCATGGAGGCGGCGAGGTCGTTGCATTCGGAGGGGTCGTCGTCGGTGTGGTACAGCTCCCAGGTGTCGTCGTCGAAGGGGACTCCGGGTTCGTGGCGGGTCACGGCTTTCCAGCCGTCGTGCCAGAGTCCGCGATGCCCGGCCATCTCGAAGTATTGGATCTCTTTGCGGGTGGGGGCCCCAGCATCGGCAAACGTGTAGGCGAGCGAGGTTCCGCTGACCGGGATTTGCTCGAGACCTCGCCGCACAGCGGGCGGTTGTATATGTATAAGGTCATAAATCGTGGCGGCGATGTCGTTGACGTGATGGAACTGCCCCCGTACCCCATCCCGTACCCCATCCCGTACCCCATCCCGTACCCCATCCCGCACCCCACCCGCCCCGCCGCCAGCCGAACCCGGGCCCGAACCGTGAGCAAGACCGGTGGGCCAGTGGACCACTAGGGGGACGTGCACTCCGCCTTCATGGGTGTTTTGCTTGTACCACTTGAATGGGGTGTTGCCGACTTGCGCCCAGCCCCAGGGGTAGTTGGTGTGGGAGTGTGGCCCGCCGATCTCGTCGAGGTGTTTGACTGCTTCGTCGGGCGCTTCGAGGATCCCGTTGAAGAATTTCATCTCGTGGAGCACCCCGAACGGGCCTCCTTCTTGTGACGCGCCGTTGTCGCCGAGCACCATGATGATGGTGTTGTCGAGTTCGCCGAGCGCGGCGAGGTCGTCGACTAGCCGTCCGATTTGGGCATCGGTGTGGTCTAGGAAAGCGGCGAACGCTTCTTGCAGGCGGCATGCCAGCGCTTGTTGGTTCGTAGGTAGGTCGTCCCAGGGTTCGACTCCGGGGTTGCGCGGCGCCAGAGCCGTCCCCGCAGGAATCACTCCCATGTCGAGTTGGTTGGCGAACCAGCGGGCCCGCACGACATCCCAGCCTTCGTCGTAGCGGCCTCGGTACTTGTCGAGGTATTCGGCGGGCGCTTGGTGTGGGGCGTGGGTGGCTCCGAAGGCGACGTAGAGGAAGAAGGGTCTGTCGGGTCGCACGCTTTTGGTGTCGTGCACGAAGCCGATGGCTCTATCTATCAAGTCTTCGCTGACGTGGTATCCGTCTTCGGCCCGGCCTGGGGGTTCAATGGGGTGGTTGTCGTAGGTGAGGGAGGGGCTGAATTGGTCGGTTTCGCCTTCGAGGAACCCGTAGTAGCGGTCGAAGCCGCGTTGTAGGGGCCATTGGTCCATGGGTCCGGCGGCGCTGCATTCTTCCATTGGGGCGAGGTGCCATTTGCCGACGGCGAAGGTTGCGTAGCCTTCGTCGTGGAGTACTTCGGCGAGCGTGGCGGCGTGGTTGGAGATGTGTCCGGTCATGTTGGGGAAGCCGGTGTTGAAGTTCGACACGGCTCGCATGCCGACGCTGTGGTGGTTGCGTCCGGTGAGTAGTGCGGCTCGGGTTGGTGAGCACAGTGGGGTGACGTGGAAGTTGGTGTAGCGGAGGCCGTTGGCGGCGAGTGCGTCGATGTTGGGGGTGTCGATGTCGGATCCGTAGCAGCCGAGTTGTGCGAAGCCGAGGTCGTCAAGCAACACGATGACGACGTTGGGGGCGTCTTCGCCGGGGTGGGGCGGTTCGGGGAACCACGGTTGGGATTCGGCGAGGGTCTTGCCGATGGTTCCTTGCCATTCGCCGTATTGCTGCACGAGTTGTGCTCCTGGCTTGTCGGTCGTCCGTGTTTGTGGACAGGGTTGGTTGGCAGGGGTGGTTGCCAGTATTGGTTAACGGTGTGACACTACGGCGGGGCAACTATTGTCGCCAACACTGACAATAGTTATCCTCCCGGAAATCAACCCCCGAACCCCCCAACCACACAACCGAACTGAAAGCACAAAGACGATGAAGCTGTCGATGACACTCAATTACTCCGGCGATCCGAAGGCTGCGGCCGAGCAAGCCCGAGATCTGGAATCCGCCGGGATCGATGTTGGCTGGGTGGCGGAGCTGTACAGCTTCGACGCGGTCAGCATTCTCGGTTATCTGGCGGCTAAGACCGAGACCATGGAGCTCGGTTCGAGCATCTTGCCTATCTATTCGCGCACGCCGACTCTCACGGCGATGACTGCGGCTGGGCTTGATGCGGTGTCCGATGGTCGCTTCATTCTCGGTATCGGCGCGTCGGGTCCTCAGGTGATCGAGGGTTGGCATGGCGTGCCCTATGACCGCCCGGTTGGTCGCCAGCGTGAGTTGATTGAGATTTGTCGCAAGGTGTGGAGGCGGGAGGTCCTGGTTCACGACGGCCCGAGCTACCAGTTGCCGCTTCCTGCCGATCAGGGCACGGGTCTGGGTAAGCCTCTCAAGTTGATCAACCATCCGAAGCGTTCGAACATCCCTATCTATATTGCGTCGCTTGGTCCGAGCAATGTTGCGACGACCGCCGAGGTTGCCGACGGTTGGATTCCGGTGTTCTTCCATCCGGACAAGGCGCGCTCGGTTTGGAGCGACGTGTTGGCGAAGGGCATGGCGAAGCGTGATCCGGCCTTGGGCCCGTTGGAGGTCGTAGCGGGCGGCACGGTTGCGATTTGTGATGAGCCGCAGGCGCAGAAGATTCGTGACGGCGCCCGTTTCATGGTGGCGTTGTATGTGGGGGGTATGGGTTCGAGGGATCAGAACTTCTACAACAACCTCTTCTGTCAGTACGGCTATGAACAAGAGGCGCAACAGATTCAGGATCTGTATCTATCGGGCCGTAAGGATGAGGCGATGGCTGCGGTCCCTCAGGATTTCCTTGATGCCACGGCGATGGTCGGCGACGAGGGCCGGGTCCGGGAGCGTGTGGAGGCGTATGCCGCGGCTGGCGTTACTCGTCTTCAGGTCACCCCGGTTGGTGGCGATCCGCTGGCCCTTATAGATAAGGTCAAGTCCTGGGTGAGCTGAGTCGCAGCACCTTCTCATCAAGCCTTCCTGCGGGTCAGGTCGCGGCGGTGCCGAAGGTGGCACCTTCGAGAGCGCTGATGCGCTCGCCGTGCCCCATCATGTGCTGGAGTTTGATGCCGTGCTCCGCTTGGGTCGCCGCTATCGCCGCGACGCCCACTTCCAAAGTGTTGATCTTTGAGCGCAACTCGCCCGCCAAGTTGTCAACCTTCTCGTCGAGCTTGTCGATCTTCGTGTTCAACTGCGTGCCCAGGTTTTGGATGTCTGCGCGCACACTCCTAATGAACCAGCCGATCATGCCGAGCAGTCCTGCTCCAAAAACGCTGATGATCGTTGCGATCACGGTTGGCTCCATTGTTGTCCTTTCGTGAACCTAACACGCCCTCCGCCAAGGCGGCACGATTAGGACCGGTTGTCATTGCCTGTCAAGCTATCACATTCCTTGTGACATTACCACAGCATGTTCTGTGATACGCCTTGCTCAAACCGGACCTGGCCCACCCAGCGGGCGATCAGCCAAGGCGCGGTGGTCAGGTCGCGGCGGTGCCGAAGGTGGCACCTTCGAGAGCGCTGATGCGCTCCCCGTGCCCCATCATGTGCTGGAGTTTGATGCCGTGCTCCGCTTGGGTCGCCGCTATCGCCGCGACGCCCACTTCCAAAGCGTTGATCTTTGAGCACAACTCGCCCGCCAAGTTGTCAACCTTCTTTTCGAGCTCGTCGATCTTCGTGTCAACTTTCTCGTCGAGCTTGTCGATCTTCGTGTCAACTTTCTCGTCGAGCTCGTCGATCTTCGTGTTGACCTTCTCGTCGAGCTTGTCGATCTTCGTGTTGACCTTCTCGTCGAGCTTGTCGATCTTCGTGTTCAGCTGCGTGCCCAGGGTTTGGATGTCTGCGCGCAGGGTTTGGATGTCTGCGCGCAGGGTTTGGATGTCTGCGCGCACAATCCTAATGAACCAGCCGAACATGCCCAGCAGCCCTCCTCCAAGAATGGTGATGATCGTTGCGATCACGGTTGGCTCCATTGTTGTCCTTTCGTGAACCTAACACGCCTTCCGCCAAGGCGACACGATTAGGACCGGTTGTCGTTGCTTGTCACGCTGTCACATCCCCTGTGACACTACTACAGCACGTTCTGTGCTACGCCTCGCCCACACACCGCACGCTTCGGCCCACACACCGCGTGCTTCGCCCGCACGCCGCACACCATCCGAAGCGTTCGGACATACCTATAT
>JAKZTU010000270.1:0-29499 GCA_047516945.1 Acidimicrobiales bacterium | reverse complement strand
CGGCAAAGAGCAGGCCGATCAGAGCGGTTTCAGGGAAGGTAAGGCCGAAAATCATGCGCTGCGCACCTTCGGTTCAGCCATCTCAATGCGATACACGATCAGCACCCCGGCGGCGATCACGCCAAAGAGGATCAGCGCTTGTAGCACGGTCGATACCGCGTCGGACACACCGATCGCCTTGATTGATTGTCCGCCAACCTGCACGGCGCCAAACAGCACCGCTACCGCCGCCACTCCGCTCGGACGCATCAACGCCAGAGCCGCCACGATGATCCCCGCGAAGCCGTAGCCGTTGGAGACCGTTTCGGTTAGTCGGGTTGCGTTCCCTGTTAGTTCTATACCGCCAGCGAGTCCTGCAACCGCGCCAGACAACACCAGCACCGTCAGGATCTTTCTGTTCAGCGAAATACCGGCGTAAGTGGCGGTCGCGCCTGAAGAGCCGGCAACCCGTAGCTCATAGCCCCACGAACTCCGCGACACCATCAAACCGATCACTGCCAGCACTGCAATAGCGATCAGCAACCCGATGTGAGCACGTTGAAACAAGTCTGGAAGGAATGACTGTTCCGGGAGCGCCGGGGCTTGCACGAATCCGTAGCCTTCGGGGTCTTTCCAAGGGCCGTTGATCAGATACCGGATCAGCCGAATGGCGATCTCGTTAAGCATCAACGTGGTGATGATCTCGTTCACACCGATGTATGCCTTCGCCGCGGCAGGTCCGAGCGCCCATAGCGCCCCGCCGATAGACCCTCCGACAATCATCGCCAAGATCAGTACTGGTCCGGACCAGCCTTCACCGATCTGTGCAACCCCAGCGGCCGCGGTCGCCCCGAAAAGGATTTGTCCTTCGGCACCAATATTCCAAAGGCCCATAGTCGCCGCTATCGCCACAGCCAAACCGGCGAGAGCAAGCGGAATTGCCCGGTTGAGGGTGACAGAAAAAGCTTCCAAGTCGCCGAATGAAGCCGACAACATCCGTCTGTAGACCTCCATGGGGCTATCGCCGGAGACAAGAAGAAGAACCGCGCCGAGCAGAAGCGCCACCATCAAGCCCACCGCGAACGCCAACGGTTGTCCACCGCGAACGGGCACTTCTCTGCGAACCAAAACTGGGCGTATCATGGCGACTCGCCCGCCATAATCTCGCCTGACTGTGTCTCGCCTGACTGTGTCTCGCCCGCCATGGCCAAGCCGATCGCTGCCCGGTTTGCATTGGCGCCCTCATACTCCGCGGCGATCCGGCCGCCGTGCATCACGATGATTCGATCAGAGATCGCCAGGAGTTCGTCGAGATCTTCGGAGATCATCAACACACCCAAACCTTCGTTTCGGGCTTCAATGAGCAGTTCTTGAATCGCCTTCACTCCCTGCACGTCAAGGCCGCGCGTCGGCTGTGAAGCGACTATGACCGACGGTTTGGCGGTCAACTCACGACCCACAAGCAGTCGCTGAAGATTGCCGCCCGAGAGCCCTGCAATACGTTGATCCAACGAACCGGCCCTCACCTTGAACGAGTCGATCACGTCGGCACAGAAGGCCTTTGCTCGATCCACCGCTATCAGCGGACCGCGGGTGTGTTGACGGTAGGAGCGCAGGATTGCGTTGTCGGTGACGCTGAGTTGTGGAGCGAGCCCCACTCCGACACGATCTTCGGGAATGTAGGACAGCCCGGAACGAAACCGATGACGCGGAGTAGCGGTTGTGATGTCCTGGTCGAACAACGTCACGGTCCCCGATGTTGCTTCGCGGAGACCGGCGATGACATCCGCGAGTTCTCGTTGACCGTTACCTGCCACACCAGCGATCCCCACGATCTCACCGGCATGAACCGACAAAGAGATGTTGCTGAGCGCTTCCAGATTCCGATTGTTGAGGGCGCACAGATCGTGTACCGCCAGCAGTTGGTCGCCAGCTTGTCTCGGCTCGGGTCGTAGCGCCGCTTCGGTTGCTTCACCGACCATCAGTTCCGCGAGTTGTTGGGGGGTAAGGTCGGCGACCGCCAAAGAAGCCGCCACAGTCTTGCCGCCTCGCAGCACTGTGGCCTCGTCGCAGTACTGCTTGACTTCGTGCAGTTTATGGCTGATGAAGATGACTGATCGACCGTCGTTGGCCATGCGCCGGATCACCAATCCGAGTTCGTCTGCCTCGTTCGGCGTGAGAACTGCGGTCGGCTCATCGAGGATGAGAATCTCCGCGTCACGCCACAGCGCTTTGAGAATCTCAACCCGCTGACGCTCACCCATCGACAATTGCCAAATCTGGCGTTGCGGATCGACGTCGAGCGAGAATTGCTCCGCAAGCTCAGCGACTCGGCGTTCGACGGCCCCCATATTCAAGACACGGTCCGCGGCGCCCAGTACCACGTTTTCGGCCACAGTGAAGGTCGCAACTAGTCGGAACTCTTGATGGACCATCCCCACGCCTGCCGCTAGCGCAGCCGCGGGATTGGCGAACACCTTGCGTTCACCAAAAAGACGAACTTCGCCCTCTTCGGGGCGATATACGCCGGCAAGGACGTTCATCAAGGTCGACTTGCCAGCGCCGTTCTCACCAAGGACAGCGTGAATGCTGCCCCGCTTTACCTTGAGCTCAGTACCGGCATTGGCGACAACACCGGGGAACCGTTTCCAGATTCCTGTGAGTTCTACAGCAAGCGAGGCAGCATCCACTGTTGTGTATTGGCTGAGTGTGTTGGTTAGCTGAGTGTGTTGGTTAGTAGCGCGGGGGAGGTTGTTCCCTAGCCGATGTCGCCAACAACGCCTTGGACGAAGAATGCTTTGCTCAGCAGTGTTCCTGGATCCATGACTTCGCCTTCAGCTAGCAGTTGTGTGCCATCTTGGGCGAACAGGGGACCTGAGAACACCGCGAAGGTGCCGTCGATCATCTGCTGGCGGACGTCCTCCACTTCGGCGACGACATCAGCGTCAACGTCTGCGGCAATAGAGCCGATGTCAACGATTCCGTCGTCGTAACCACCCCAGTAGAACCCGGGTGTGTAGCTACCGTCGGCAGCAGACGAGATGATCTCCGCATACCGCGGACCCCAGTTCCAGATTGCCGAGGCCAGGTAGGCATCAGGAGCAAACTCGCTCATGTCGGAGTTGTAGGACACCCAGCGAGCACCGGCTGCTTCAGCAGCGAGACCGGCCGAGGTGGTGTCCTGATGCATCGCAATGACATCCGCACCACCCTCAAGGAGCGCGTCGGCCGAATCGCCCTCAATCGCCGGGTCGAACCAGGTACTGGTCCAGTTGACGACAACTTCAACATCGGGGTTGACCCGCAGGGCACCGAGCGCGAAGGCGTTGATACCGCGAGCAACCTCAGGAATCGGGAATGCGGCAACATAACCAATCTGGTTGGTCTCGGTAGCGGCACCGGCGATCATGCCGGTGAGGTAGCGGGGTTGGTAAATCTTGCCAAAGGTGTTTCCGAAGTTGGTTTCGTTGATCTTGTAGCCCGAAATGTGTTCGAAGACGACGTCGGGGAACTCCGCGGCCATTGCCTCCATGGTGTCCATGTAGCCGAACGAGGTACCGATTATCACGTCGTGACCGTCGGCAACGAGCGTACGTATCGCTGCTTCAATGTCTGCAGGCGATCCGTCATTTACGCTATCGACGAAGAAAGTTGGGATTCCGGTGGCCTCTTCGGCGTATAGACGGCCCTGGTCGTGAGCCCAGGTCCAACCGGCTTCACCGATGGGACTGATGTAGAGGAACGCCGCAGAGAAGTCGTCGTCCATGTCGTCCATGTCGCTGTCGTCATCCATGTCGCTGTCGTCATCCATGTCGCCGTCGTCCATGTCGCCGTCGTCCATGTCGCCGTCGTCCATGTCGCTGTCGTCATCCATGTCGCCGTCGTCCATGTCGCCGTCGTCATGAGCGGCATCGTCGTCCATGTCGTCGTCTTCGTCCATGTCGTTGTCGGCATCGTCGCTTGCGGCTGAGTCGCCGTCGTCAGCGCCTCCGTCGTCGCCATCATCGTCACCGCAAGCAGCGGCGATCATGACGAAAGCCATGAGTAGAGCTAGTAGACGCAAGAGCGCCTTCGTACTTTTTGTTGATTTCACGTTCCCTCCAAGGGTTCGATCCCCGAAAGTCCGATGGACCCTCATGGGCGGTTTGTTTCCCGGGGCACGCCTCAAGAGGTGCACCCCACCGAGAATCTTTGACGATTCTCTTGAGCCTCACGACATTAGCGCTATCTGCGTGCGTTGTCATGAGCGAGCCATCGCTATCGTAACCTAATCTGATAGCCCCGCACCTCGGAGGTTCCGCCCAGCGTGCATGACGTCCAACTCCCGGCAATTCGACCAACCTCATACGCCGCGCCCACCACCATTGCCGAAGCGCTGGCGATGCTTGCCGACGGTGGGCGAGTGGTGGCCGGCGGCACCGATCTCATGATTGAGATGGATCGCCGGATCTGCAACGAAGTCAAACAACTGATCGACATCACACGCATCGCCGGGCTGGACAGGATTTCAGTAGTCGACGGCCGAGTACATCTGGGGCCGCTGGTCACCCATAATCAATGCACAAGCAGCCCGATAGTGGTTGAACACGGCCTGGCGCTGGCGCAGGCCTGTCTGGAAGTGGGCGCTCCTGCATTGCGAAACCGTGCAACGGTGGCCGGAAACGTGGTGACGGCGAGTCCAGCGAACGACACCATCAGCGCATTGAGGGCCTTGGAGGCGGACATAACGCTTACATCGGCAACGGCCACATCAATACAGCAGAGCCGCACCGTGGATCTGGCCGACTTCTTCGTGGGTGTGCGCGAGACGGTCCTCGAACCGCATGAACTTGTGACCGATATTTCGTTCCCGATCCGCAACGTCGACAGTCACTCAATGTTCTTGAAGCTGGGCCTGCGCGGGGCTCAAGCCATCTCGGTCGTGCATCTAGCGGTTCGCTGCGACTTCGACGATGGGGCTGTTTCCGATATAGCGATCGCCTTAGGCAGCGTGGCGCCCGTCATCGTGCGAGCAACCGAGGCTGAGGGGCTACTGATCGGCGGGTTCCTGGACGAATCCAGCATTGAAGCAGCTGGCGCGCTCGCCAGGGCCAGCGTTGCGCCTATCGACGACTTGCGAGCCCCTGCGGCTTACCGCAGCCAACTCGTGGGGGTGATGGTGCGTAGATGTCTTGAGGCGATAGCGGCGGGTGATCATCAAGCCGCATGGCCAGAGTCTGTGCCGACCCTGGGAGGCCCTTGCGTTGCTGCAGATGCGGTCGCTGCGGAGTTCGGTCCGGGTGACATGATCTCCACAACAATCAACGGCATGTCGGTCGACGCACCCTGGACAGCGGTATCGCTGCTCGACTGGATTCGCGACCAGACCGAGTTGACGGGCACCAAAGAAGGATGTGCCGAAGGAGAATGTGGTGCCTGCACACTCCACCTCGACGGCACCGCAGTTCTCAGTTGTCTGGTACCAGCGGGCAGAGCGCACAAGTCGCAGATTACGACAATCGAGGGACTTGCCAGCGATGGTGCCCTCCACCCGCTTCAACAGAGTTTCATCGATTGTGCCGCAGTGCAGTGCGGCTATTGCATCCCGGGGTTTTTGATGGCGGGAGCGGCATTGCAGGCCAGCGACCCCGACGCCGGCAACGACGCGGTCAAGCAGGGACTCTCCGGCAATCTCTGCCGCTGCACCGGCTACTACGCCATTGAGGCTGCGTTTGACGTGACACGCCACGCGGGGGCCAATTCGTGAGTCTCGGTGAAGCGGTAGCAAAACCCGACGCACACGGGAAGGTCACCGGCGAGGCAATCTACGCCGGGGACATCGTTGATGCTGAAATGTTGCACGCCAAGGTCGTGTTCACCGACCAAGTCCATGCTCGCATCACTTCTCTCGACATCAGCGCTGCCGCCGCGTTACCCGGTGTGCATCTGATGTTGACCGCCGCCGACGTGCCGGTGAACGAGTACGGGCTGACCAAGTTTGACCAGCCGGTCTTGGTCGGGCCACGTAGCTCGGGTCGAGCATCAGTGGCGGCCGATGTCTCGCGCTGGGAAGCCGACCATCTAGCAGTGGTTGTAGCTGACACAGCCGATATTGCTTTGGCGGCGGCTCAACTCATTGTTGCCGAATGGGAGCCCTTAGATGTGGTAGCTGACCTGGACGCGGCGCTGAAACCGGGGGCAACTCTGGTCCACCCCGAAGATGGCATCGGTTCCAATGTCTACGCGCATCTAAAGATCCGCAAAGGTGACACAACCGCTGCCTTCGCTGACGCCGTGCATATTGTCGAAGGCACCTACGAGTATCCCTATCAGGAGCACGCCTACCTTCAGACCGAGGCCGCTGTTTCCTACATCGACGCCGAAGGCAGGGTCACCGTCGAGACCGCCGGTCAGTGGACTCACGAAGATCAAGAACAAGTGGCCCACGCGCTCGATCTCCCGGTCGAACAGGTGCGCATCATCTACAGGGCTATCGGCGGGGCTTTCGGCGGCAAAGAAGACATGAGCCTGCAAGTGGTGATGGGGCTTGTTGCGTTGCGACTGCAAGAGGCCGGAGTGGCTCGACCTGTTCGCTGCGAATGGAGCCGTGAGGAGTCGATTGTCGGGCATCACAAACGCCACCGAGGTAGGGTCCACACCCGCTGGGCCGCGGCTGCCGACGGCCAGATTCTTGGGGTGGAAGCGGAGGGTTGTCTCGACGCCGGCGCTTACAACTACACCTCCAACAAAGTGCTCGGAAACCTGCATCTCAGCGTGTCAGGTGCCTACGTGATACCGAATGCCTGCATTGATTCACGGGCCGTTTACACGAACGCGCCGCCGGGTGGAGCATTCAGGGGTTTTGGCGGGCCGCAAGGCACCTTCGTGGCTGAGATGCAAATGAACAAGCTGGCAGAGCTTGCCCGTATCGATCCTGTCGAGATCCGTCGCCGCAACATCTTGGCGGACGGATCGCTTGGGATCACCGGCACGGAGATGCCTGCTGGTGTGAGTCTCGGAGAAGTCGTCGAGGCTTGTGCGGACGAGGCCAACTGGTCAGAACCGCTGCCGGAACCTCGAGCCGCTTCGGTGTTCATCTCCCTTGCGCCTTCGACGAAAGCGCTTAGGCGTGGCCGCGGCTTTGCCTGCGCCTATAAGAACATCGGCTTCTCGTTCGGGTTCCCCGAAAGAAGCGAAGCAACCATTGTCCTGCATGAAGACGACGGATCGCTCGGTGCCGACACCGAGTTCCCGGCATCCGCGGAACTTTTTTTGGCTGGCGCTGACGTGGGGCAGGGAGCTCACACCGCTTTCCTCCAGATGACTGCCGAAGCGACCAGCGTGCCTGCCGAAGCGATCGAGGCGAGATTCTCAGACACCGCGACCAGTGGGGATTCGGGTTCGGCATCGGCGTCTCGACTCACCTGGATGACCGGCAATGCCATCTTGGGCGCCGCAGAGGAAGCAGCAAAATCCTGGCTCAACGGAGATCGCCCTGCCATCGGCGAGTTTCGCTACGTTCCCCCTCCCACCGAGGGGCTTGACCCCGATGGCTTGCAACCCACGACACCGAACTTCGCGTACGGCTACGTGGCAGAAGCGGTGGACTTGTCTGTTGACATCGAAACCGGCCACATCGTGGTTCACGATGTTGTGTGCGCGGTCGATGTGGGCCGTGTCGTGAACCACGCTCTGGTTGTCGGGCAGGTCGAAGGCGCGGTCATCCAGGCTCACGGTTACGCATTGTCGGAGAATCTGCAGGTAGTCAATGGACGGATACTCAATCCGCGATTCAGTAGCTACCTGATCCCCGGGATAGTGGACATCCCCGAGCAGGTTCGTTCTGTGCTTCTTGAGATTCCCGACCCTCGTGGTCCTTTCGGCTTGCGGGGCATGGCCGAGATGCCGTTTATTCCCTACGCGCCGGCGATTGCGGCGGCGCTTCACGACGCCACCGGCGTGTGGTTCGACTCCTTCCCCCTAACCCCCGCCCGTGTCCTAAAGGGCCTGACTTTCAGCAACAAGACCGCCTACGGTTTATGATCTGATGTCTGTGCGAGCACCCAGAATCATCGTCGCTAGCTGATGTACCTTCTCCACCGGTTCAGCGGGAGCCTCGTCCCTCTAGTAGCGGCGTTGGCAGCACTGGCTGTTGGCGCGGTGGTGATCATCGTGCTTGGGGCCAACCCCCTCGTCGGATACGGAGAACTTGTCAAGGGCGCGTTCGGCAGCGGTGACGCTCTCGCCGACACCGCGGTTCGGGCCATGCCGCTGCTGTTGGTGGGCACCGGTATCTGTATTGCCTTTCGTGCCAGCGTCATAAACATCGGCGGTGAGGGACAGATCGTCGCGGGCGCGCTGCTTTCAACGATCACCGCGCTGGCTGTACCCGATCTTCCAGCGGTTGTTCTCATACCGGTGGTGATGCTGGCCGGGATCATTGGCGGAGGAATTTGGGGAGCGATACCAGGAGCGTTGAAGGCCTATCTCGGCGTCAACGAAATCCTCTCCACCATCATGTTGAACATCGTCGCCATACAGGTGATGAACTACCTGCTACGCGATCCGCTGATCGACCCCCTCGAAATTGAACGCGGTACGCGCATCCCGCAGACCGAGCGCCTGTCGGAGAATGCCGACCTGCCAATCCTCATTGAGGGCACCCG
This sequence comes from Acidimicrobiales bacterium, assembly GCA_047516945.1. Lineage (GTDB taxonomy): Bacteria > Actinomycetota > Acidimicrobiia > Acidimicrobiales > Aldehydirespiratoraceae > VXYK01. The sequence goes on along the minus strand of JAKZTU010000270.1, from coordinate 20,875 downwards.
GTTACACCTTGGCGTGGTGATCGCCTTGCTCGCCTCGGTGGTGGCATGGGTCTTCTTGTGGCGCACGACAGTAGGGTTCAAGACCCGGGCGGTGGGGCACAACTCCGCGGCCGCCAACTACGCGGGCATGCCTTTCAAGCGCATGACCATGCTGGCGCTCACCTACTCGGGGGCGATGTGTGGTCTAGCTGGCGCTGTGCTGGTGTTTGGGAGCCAGTCACATCGGCTGATTACCGACGGATCGTCACTCGGGTTCACAGGATCGGCCGGGTTCAACGGGATCGTTGCCGCGCTGTTCGGCGGGCTTCACCCGCTATGGACTATCCCGTCGTCGTTCCTGTTTGGAGGTTTGCTCGTTGGTGCCAACGCCATGCAGCGCGCCATCCAGATCCCCTCGGCATTGGTTATCGGCCTCAACGGGTTGATTGTGGTGTTTGTAGTGAGCAGTAACAGCGTGCGTGACCGCCTCCGCCAAGCGATGGAGATCTCGCGCAGGCGAACCCACGGCGACACCGGTTCTGCGGCGCCGTCCGCTTCGTCTTCGGCCTCTGAGGGTCAAGACGAGTCTGCGGCTCCGTCCGCAGCGCAAACAAAGGCACCTCCCGATGAGTGACTTCCTCACGCTGTCGGTGTTGGTAGCCACGTTTGCTTCCGCGATGCGTTTGGCCACTCCCTACCTACTGGCCGCGCTCGGCGAGACGATCGGCCAACGCAGCGGGGTGCTGAACCTAGGCGTGGACGGCGTAATGCTCTTGGGAGCCTTCTTCGCCTATTGGACAGTCTTGGAAACCGACTCGCGTCTGCTCGGAGTGGCAGTGGGCCTTGCCGTGGGGCTGATAATGGGAGCTGCCTACGCGATTGTGACTCTGGTGTTCAAGGCCGAACAAGGCATCAGCGGTATCGGCATCTACTTGTTCGGCTTAGGAATAAGCGAACTGCTATTCCTCAAGCAGGTGGGTATACCACGCGGCATTCCCTCCTTCGATGATCTCAAGATTCCGCTGCTAGGCGACATACCCCACATCGGCAACATGTTGTTCAACCACAGCATGCTGGTCTATTTGGCCGTGCTGATGGTTCCCGTGCTGACGCTCATCGTCAATCGCACCACCTTGGGACTCAACATTCGAGCAGTTGGCGAAAGTCCCGAGGCAGCCGATTCTCTGGGGGTCAGCGTCTACAAGACTAGGGCGATCGCGATGCTGGTCGGAAACGGAATGGCCGGACTCGCCGGCGCTGCGCTGACCATTGAACTCGGCACATTTCAAAACAACCTCACCAACGGGATCGGCTTCATTGCCGTGGCGCTTGTCTACTTCGGAGCTTGGCGCCCGGTGGGGGTATTGGCCGGGTCCCTGCTCTACGGGTTAATCACTGCGACCGTGACACAGTGGAAAACACTAGGTATTGTCACGGGGGCGACAGCGAGTCTCACCACCATGGCACCCGCTGTTCTCACAGTGATCGCGCTAGCGATCATTGCTCGCCGGGCCGCTGATCAACCCGCAGCGCTCACAGTTCCATTTAGTCGCGACGGGTGATTTGCTCAGTCACGAAAACCCAGGAGGGAAAAAATGAAAAAAACATTGATGTTTCTTGTGGCGATTCTCGCCACGTTAAGCCTCTTAGCCGCATCGTGTGGAGACGATGAAGATCCGGTTGAAGCCGAACCAACCGGCGACGATATGGCCGAAGAAGATGATATGGCCGAGGAAGATGATATGGCCGAGGAAGCCATGGATCCGGCTGCTACCGCTGAACGAGCTTGCGATACGGGTAGCGGCGGTGAAGGAATCCGGGTCGCCATTGTCGCCCCAAGCGCCGAAAACGACTTGGCCTTTACTCAGAGCATCGTCGACGGTGTCGATTGTCTCGCAGGGGTTTCTGAGGTAGCTATCACTCCGGGAACGTTCATCGTTGAAGATGCTGGCGTGGCGTTGCGCCAGTACGCCGAGGATGGCTATGACCTAGTGGTCGGACACGGCTCGCAATATGGCGGCCTGATCCAGGAGATAGCCCCCGACTTCCCCGATACTGCATTTGCCTGGGGTACCGCGGTTGACACGTTTGGTTTGCCGAACGTGTCTGCCTACACGGCGGCTTCAGATGAGGGTGGATACGTTCTCGGTGTCGCTGCTGCGGAACTAGGCAGCAGTGTTGGCATTGTCGGACCGATCGAGGTCGGTGACGCGAAGCTGTACGTCGACGGTTTCCGCCTCGGGGCAGAAGCCGGAGGCGCGGAAGTTGCCGTCGTCTACATCGAATCGTTTGCCGATGTGCAACTCGCCTCTGAGACCGCCAAAGGATTCGTTTCCAACGGTGCCGACATCCTTACCGGCACGGCTCAGATGACCGTGGGAGCGATCAGCGTCGCCCAAAATGAAGACGTCCTGTGGTTCGGCACGCAGTCGAACCAGACCGGTGCTGCGGCAGACGGAGTCGTGGCGGCGAGTCAGGTGTACCGCTGGGAAGTTGCCTTGCAGCAACTCGTTGACGACATCAACAACGGCACGTTTGGTGGTTCCAGCTATGAGATCAACCTCGAAAACGCTGGTCTCGGTATTGAGTACGGCAACTGGGATGTGCCCGACAACATCACAGCATTGGTGAACGCCACCATCGAAGCGGTGATTGCAGGCGATGTAACCACCAGGGTCGGCTGATCCCGCTGATTCCATGATCCCACTGGGGGCGCGTCGACCACGGCGCGCCCCCAGTATTTCTTCGCTAACCAGCTCCAGCTTGCTGAGGTTATGACTGACTCAATGCTTGAAATGAGGGGAATCACCAAGCGCTTCCCCGGTGTACTCGCCAACGACAGCGTTGATTTCGACGTACGTCGCGGTGAAGTGCACACGCTCCTTGGCGAAAATGGGGCGGGTAAGAGCACCTTGATGAAGATCCTATTCGGCCTCTACACCGCCGATGAAGGGACCATCACTTTCGAAGGAGAGCCGCTTCGAGTCGATTCTCCTGCTGCCGCGATCGGCGCTGGCATTGGGATGATCCACCAGCACTTCATGCTGGTGCCCACCTTCACGGTCACAGAGAACGTTGCTTTGGGTCTGGGCACTTCAGACATGGACCGAGTGCGTGAACGCCTCACCGAACTGGCGGAAACCTACAGCCTAGATGTCGATCCGGACGCTTTGATTTGGCAGCTCGCGGTGGGGGAACGTCAAAGAGTCGAAATTCTCAAGGCGCTATATCGGGATGCTCGACTGCTTGTCCTTGACGAGCCGACAGCGGTGTTGACCCCTCAGGAGGTCAACGACTTCTTTGTGACCCTGAGGCAGATCGCCGATGACGGGCGCGGCCTCATCTTTATTTCTCACAAACTCCATGAGGTGATGGCACTATCGGACCGAATCACGGTGCTACGAGACGGAAAAGTATCGGGATCGACAACGCCCGGCGAGACATCTCGACAGCAACTCGCCCAGATGATGGTGGGGCGTCCTGTCAAACTTGCTCCCGATAAACCTCCGGTAGCGGCGGGTGTGCCCAGACTCGAACTCAAAGAACTGAGTGTTATGGGCGATCGCGATGCTTTGGCGGTGCACGCGGTCAACCTCTCTGTTGCCGGTGGTGAGATCTTCGGTATCGCCGGCGTTTCCGGCAACGGTCAACGCGAACTCTGTGAGGCAGTGGCTGGGTTACGCCCGGTCACAGCCGGCTCAGTGCTGCTCGACGGTCAAGACACCACAGGTGCCTCGCCAAGACGTTGCCGCATGGCTGGTCTCGCCTTTGTTCCTGAGGAACGCATGCTTCATGGCGCTGTAGCTCAGTTCAGTGTCAGCGAGAACTTGATGTTGCTCAACCACGACTCGCAGGAGTTCTCCCGATGGGGTTTCTTGAAGTTGCCCGCACTCCGGGAGCGAGCCGGCCGTCTTGTCGGGCATTACGACGTCAAGACCCCGTCGATTGACACTGCTACCAGCGCTTTGTCTGGAGGCAACATCCAGAAGTTGATCATGGCGAGAGAGTTGTCTGCTGAACCGGCTGTGTTGTTGGCCGCGCAACCCACTCGCGGGGTTGACATCGGTGCTGCGGAGTACATCCATGAGCGTCTGATAGCCCAACGGGAACAGGGGACGGCCGTGCTTGTCGTTTCTGAAGACCTTGACGAGGTGTTGGCGCTTGCCGATCGGGTGGCGGTGATGTTCGAGGGTTGGATCGTCGCTGTGATCGACCGTTCCGAATGCACCGTCGAAGATCTAGGCCTCTTGATGGCCGGCGCCCAACCCTAGGAACACGTATACGTATCATAGGTGACCGTGTATGCTTTAGTGAAGATTCAAGTGGGAGCCCACTAAATGAAGCAGAAACTGACCGTCACCATCGACTCACAGCTCGTACCCGCTGCTAAACGGTTTGCGCGCTCGAGGGGCGAGTCGTTGTCATCGTTGATTGAGCGATCACTGCGCGAGGTTGTCGATGACGAGAGCACCTCGTTCGCATCACGCTGGCGAGGGCAGTTCCGCGCTTCAGAGCGGGACGACGCGCGGTACGAGGCATTGGCGCGCAAGTACCTGCGATGATCCTGCTCGATACCGATGTAGTCATCGACATTGTTCTCGATCGAGCGCCGCACGCGCCGGCCGCGGTCGAACTCATGGAGCGAATCGAGCTTGGGGTCGAGCGGGCTGCTGTCGCCTGGCACTCCATCTCGAACCTCTACTACCTCGTCTCGCCTGTGCGGGGTGACGTCGAGACCCGTGACTTCATCGCCGAACTCGTGTCGCTCGTCAGCGTGGCCAGCACTGACACGTCGTCGGTTCGTTATGCAGTCAGCCTCCCGATGAATGACTTCGAAGACGCGATGCAAGTCGCAGCCGCTCGTGCCTGCGGTGCGAGATACATCGTCACCAGGAATCTCGGTGACTACGAACGATCACCGATCCCAGCAGCAAGCCCGCAGGATTTTCTCAACTCGCTTCACTGATGGCCGACACCCAACCCTCACCGCCACCACCGTCCGCGCCGCATGCGCATCAAGCGCCAACGACCCCACGCGAACCGACAACCTAGTGCCGCTTCATCGATGCCGGTAGGCGTCGCGGCGATGGCCTACCCTCACGACTTGTACAACCAAGCGACTGTCGATCACCTCATAGATGATCCTGTAATTTCCGACGCGCACTCGGTACACGGAGTCCTCGCCGACCATAGCGACACAACTTGGTGGTCGCGGCTCGGTGGCCAAGAGGTCTATCGCAGTTCGAACCCCGATCTGATCGGTGCGGGGCAGCCGAGCGATCGACCGGATCGCGCGCCTAACGATCTCAACTTGGTACCGCTTCACTAAAGGCCCAGCGCAGCCTTGACGTCATCCCATGGAACGTAGTCATCGTCAGCCCGCGCCGCGGCGAGTTCGCGCCGGTCTTCGACATCGTCTGCGTTGTCGACGAGCCGCTCGAAGGAATCGACATCCAAGATGACCGCGACCCGACGGCCACGCCGAGTCACCATGATCGGCTCGGCTGATCGGCGTACCTCCTCAAGCACTTCGGCTAGCCGGCTCCGTGCTTCGCTCACCGCCACCTCGTTCATGTACGAATCGTACATATTCAGCGACCAACGGAGCAACCGTGAGGAGCCATCAACATCTCCGGCCTCGACTGCAGCGGCCTCAGACCGGGTGTTCTCAACCCCCAACGCCATGAGCTGTTTCACATAATCGGACTTCAAACCCGTACTGGTTGTGCACCGATGAAACGTTTGCTCCGACACCTCCAAACGGGGGCCACTCAGCCACCAACGCGCCCTCAACAAGAGCCGATCAGACTTCTGGAGCTTACGAACACTCCTGCCGCGTTGCCTCGGTAGCTACAATTACGTCAACGCGGCTCGCGAACAGAAGCCCGTCTAGTTCGGCATGGTCGCCTGATTCGTCGCCATGAGCGGCGTTGTGGGCTTCGATAACCGAAGCCCAAACCTGCTCAGTCTCCGCTTGCGCGGTCGCGGCATCACGGCACTCGCCAGCGTCAACAACGTTGCCGCACGCAGCCAGCAAAAGCGGCAGCACTGCCACCGCGAACGCGTTACGGGTCACTTAGTCCAGGCCACCCGCCAAAAAGCCAACGCCTCCGCAAACGACGGATATTGCTGTTGTTTGAACAATAGTGTCCACAAGGTGGCGATGGATATTGGGGTAGCAGTGCTGCGTGTATTCTGTGATCGTATAAGTGCGCCAATATCCGGAACTCCCCCCGCCACCGTAACCGGTGGCTACCCATTCGGTTTCGGTATGTGTAGACGGAACGTCGAAGCACATCTCCTGAGGGTCCGCTGAAGCGGTTTCTACCTGCAATAGAGGGACATCTGTATCTGTTGGCCCGAACGCTGCGGTTGTTGCCAGAACCCCGACGGCTAGAAACGGAACAATCAAGAGCTTTGGGACTGCGGCGGATAGGCACGCGGCACCTTTCGTCGTGTGTTGATTCGTGTTTAAGGTTCGTGAGCGGAGGGTGTGGTTGTGCCCTTGTTGATCGGCGTCGTGCGTCTCGCTGACACCATTACGGAAGGATCTGTTGAACCACCTCCCATCGCGTGAAAGCTTCGGCCAACGGGACGCAAAAATAAATCGGCTGTTCATGGCCGTCAATTAATAGTGCCCCCCCCTGTCAAGTACTACGCCAAAAAATTTTTGGCCCCCCACGACACCGCCAGTCCCACAGCCTGACAAACCTGCAATTTCCTGCGACAATGAGCCTGCCAAGGTAGTTCTCTGTGGGTTTCGCCAGCGGCGCTGGTGGTCCCTGTGTTCAAAGAGTTGTGACCTAAAGTTCGTCTCGGGTGACGGTAGGCGTGGCGCATCGCTGGACCTGGTGTAAGAATATGACTGTGGACGAACTTCGGATCAACGTTGACCGGCTCATGGCCCGGATCGACGAACTGGCCCAGATAGGCGCGATCGAAAACACTGACGGCTGCGCACGTTTGGCATTAACCGACGAGGACAAAGCGGGCCGGGATCTGGTCATTACCTGGATGCGCGACCTTGGCATGGAGATCACCATCGACGGGATCGGCAACGTCACCGCCGTGTGGGCGGGCCCAGACACCGACGCCTCGCTTGATCCGGTCATGACAGGATCACATATCGACACCGTTCGCACCGGTGGACGATACGACGGCAACCTCGGCGTGTTGGCCGGCCTCGAAGTGGTTGAGACGATCGCCGAGGCTGGACTGTCAACCCGTCGTCCGATTGCTGTGGGATTCTTCACCGACGAAGAGGGATCAAGATTCCCGCCCGACATGTTGGGCAGTCTCGTTTATGTCGGAGGGATGAGTCTCGAAGAGGGACTCGACACGGTGGGCATCGACGGAGCGATTCTCGGCGACGAACTTGACCGCATCGGCTACCGGGGCGGTGCTCCGTGCCCGGCCGCCGCGCCGCATGCGTTTGTAGAACTACATATTGAACAGGGGCCGGTACTGGAAGCCGAAGGAATCACAATCGGGGCTGTGGAGAGCGTTCAAGGCATTAGCTGGACCGAAATCACCATAAAGGGCCAATCGAACCATGCGGGTACCACACCCATGAACCTGAGGCGCGATCCCGGATATGCGGCGGCACGAATCGCCACGTTTGTGCGTGAACTAGCCCTAGAACTGGGGGGTCGCCAGGTGGCGACGGTCGGGCAAATCAAGCTGCACCCCAACCTGGTAAACGTGGTGGCCGCGAACGCCACACTCACGGTTGATCTTCGCAATACCGATGAGATGGTGCTGCAGCAGGCAGAAAAACAGCTCGCCGTGTTCTGCGATGAGCTGGCCGAAAATGAAAATGTCACGATCACCTTTAGGTCGCTGGCTCGTTTTGAGCCGGTTGTCTTCGACCCCGAGGTTGTCGACCGGGTTGCTTGCACCGCCGAAGCGCTCGGGCATTCGGTCAAGCGCATGCCTTCGGGTGCCGGGCACGACGCGCAGATGCTTGCCCGGGTTTGTCCAACCGCCATGATCTTCACCCCAAGCTGGATGGGCCTTTCGCACAACCCCTTCGAGTACACCGAACCTGACGACATCGCGGCTGGCACCAACGTTTTACTGCATGTCGTGAGAGGCTTAGCCGACGGAGACGGGTAGACCCATGGGTAGAGAAGAGAAGCTATGACCACATTTGAACTCAACGGAACCGCGGTCACCATCCGCGGAAAGCATCCACATCTACTGAGCGCTCTGCGCGAAGAACTAGATGTCACGTCACCCAAGGACGGCTGTTCGCCTACTGGACAATGCGGTTGCTGCACCGTGCTGATCGACGGTAGAGCTCGGGTTGCATGCCAGGTCAAGCTCGACAAGATAGAGGGACGCGCCATCACCACACTTGAAGGCATGGACCCAGACGAGGTTGATCGCATGGCTCGTGCCTTTGCGGCATGCGGTGCGCTGCAGTGTGGATTCTGCACACCAGGAATCGCGGTTCGGGCCAAAGCGCTGATTGATCGCAAGGGATCGGCGCTTACCCGCGAAGAGGCATCCCGCCACCTTGGTGGACATCTGTGTCGTTGCACCGGCTACATCAAAGTGCTCGACGCAGTCGAGGCCCTGGCCTCAGGCAATATTCCCGAACTTGTCAAGCTCGGTGGCATCGGAAGTTGCGGTGTCAAGTATGAGGGGCTCGAACTGGCAGTCGGGTTGCGTCCCTTCATCGACGACATGCGACCTGAGGGTCTGCTGCACGGCGCCTTCAAACTCGCCGATCACGCCCGCGCCGACATCATCGCAATCGACACCAGTGCTGCTGAAGCGGTTGAGGGCGTTGAGCGGGTGCTCACCGCAGCCGATGTCCCCGGTGCGCTTCGCGTTGGGCTAATTCACAAGGATTGGCCCATCTTCATCCCCGTTGGAGGTCGCACCAGCTATCTCGGCGATGTGCTGGCGATGGTGGTCGCCGGTGACCGTGAAACGGCCCGGGCCGCTGCGGAACTCGTCGACATCTCTTACGACGTGTTGCCGCCCATGGTTCACCCTGCCGACGCGGTTGCCTCCGACGAGGACGCCGTATGGGGGTTGGACGGCAACGTCTTGTCGAGATCTGTTTATTCACGTGGCGACACTGAAGCCGCTCTGGTAAGCGCGGCCCATGTCGTGCGTGAAACCTTCCAAACGCAACGCATCGACCATGCTTTCGTAGAACCCGAATCCACCCTGGCTATGCCTGATGACAACGGCGACTTGATGGTCTACAGCGGGGGACAGGGAATCTGGGATGACCGCAACGACATAGCGGCTATTCTCGACATCGAACCCGAGCGGGTCACAGTCGAATTGGTGTCAAACGGCGGTGCTTTTGGTGGCAAGGAGGACATGTCGAACCAGGGCCAGACAGCGCTGGCGGCATGGCTGTTGCAACGTCCCGTCAAGACGACCTTCTCCCGTGAGGAATCGCTGCTCGTCCACACCAAACGTCATCCGATCCGCATGGAGTATCAGGCCGGCTGCGACGCCGACGGCAAGCTCGTGGCCTTACATGCGCGGATGCTCGGTGACTCGGGGCCTTACGCCTCAGTGGGCATGAAGGTGCTTGAACGGGCTGCGGGCCATGCCAGTGGTCCCTACGTCGTTCCCAACATTGACGTCGAAGCGATAGCGGCCCGTACCAATAACTCGGTGGGCGGTGCGTTTCGTGGTTTTGGGGCGAACCAGGCACAGTTCGCCATGGAGGGGGTCATGGACCGGCTCGCCGACGCGGTCGGAATCAGTGCCTGGGAGATGCGACAGCGCAATGTGGTTGAACCCGGCGAGATCTGGGGGCCCGGGCAGATCATGGACGACGGCTGCCTAGGGGCACAAGCCTGCTTGGACGCGATCAAACCTGCTTTCGACGCTGCGGTTGCTGCCAACAAGCCGGTTGGTCTGGGCCTGGGCCTCAAGAACTCCGGTTTGGGGAATGGCTTCAAGGAGGTCGCTAGGGCGGTGGTTCATTTCCGTGAAGACGGTCAGGTGGAGGTCCGGCACTGTTGGACCGAGATGGGCCAGGGGGTTCACACGGTTGCGTTGCAGGTGGCGGTCGAGGAACTGGCTATCGACCCGGACCGGATCGAGGTGATTGTGGACACCACCCGTGAGCTGGGAGCGGGCCAGACAACCGGGTCACGAGGCACTTTGATGGGTGCAGGCTCGGTGCAGGACGCTTGCCGCGCCGCTTTGGCGGACGGTTGCAAGGTCGGTGTCGATTACGAAGGTGAGTACCGAATCGATTGGACCAACTCGCTCTCAGACGGCGTTGAGAACCCGGTCATTCACTCAACCTTCGGGTACGCCGCGCAACTTGTCGTGCTCGACCCCATTACGGGTCTTGTCGAGAACGTGGTTGCCGCCCACGATGTGGGTCGTGCTGTCAACCCGATACTGTGCGAAGGCCAGATCGAAGGTTCTGTCCATATGGGTTTGGGCTATGCCCTCACTGAAGGATTCCCCTGCGATGAGGTTGGCATGCCCGACAATATGACTCTGCGAAGCCTCGGGATCATCCGCCCCAAGGACATGCCGCCGGTTGATGTGATCCTTGTCGAGTCAGCCGAGCCCAACTCTCCCTACGGGATCAAAGGCGTCGGCGAGATCGGTTTGGTTCCGACGGCAGGAGCGGTTGCCACAGCTCTGCGCAACCACGACGGCGAATGGCGAACCGAACTACCAATGGCGGCTGACTCCAACCGCGAGCGCGCACTGGCGTGGCAGTAGTCACGGATCTCAGACCCAATCAGACGCACGGGTTGGTTTGCGCGCATCATCACCTGTATTCGGCTCTCGCCCGCGGGATGCCGGCGCCACCGCGTACTCCAGGATCGTTTCTCGACATCTTGGAACTGGTTTGGTGGCGCCTTGATCGAGCGCTCGATCTTGACACCATCGAATGGTCCGCCAAACTCGGAGCTCTTGAAGCCCTGGAGCGCGGCACCACCTGCATCATCGATCACCACGAGTCGCCCTGGGCCATCGAAGGATCCCTTGAAGTGATCGCCGCGGGTTGCGCCGAAATCGGTGTGCGGGTCAACACCTGCTTCGGGGTCACCGACCGCCACCCTGGCGCCATTGATTCTGGTGGTTTCGACTCCGCTCGCTTCAACGCGGCTGGCCCGATGACGGAAGGTGCACGCCGCGGGTTGGCAGAAAACCGCCGCCACCTTGAGAGTGGGGCGGCAGGGATGGTTGGAGTACACGCCGCTTTTACCTGCACCGACGAGACCCTGTCCGCGGCGGCCGAACTAGCTGCAGAATTCAATGTAGGTGTGCACATTCATGTCGCCGAAGGTGCAGCCGACCGAGACGCAGCAGCGCGGCTCGCGCCATTTGCCACCAACAAGTGGCTCATCATCCACGGAGTTCATCTCGAGGACGACCACGGTTTGGCCGGCACTCTGATTCACAACCCGCGTTCCAACATGAACAACGCCGTCGGGTATGCACGCCCAGTGCGTTTCGATAATGCCACAGGACTGGGAACCGATGGGATCGGCGCCGACATGCTTGATGAGTTCCGGGTCGCATATGTGCGCATGCGCGAAGACGACGTGACCGCGGGACCCGATGCTGCTTGGGACATGTTGGAGGTCAACCGTGATCTCTTCGGAGAAAGTCGCAACGATGTCGTGACCTGGAACTACGACGACATGGATCCATGGCGGCTGGCCTTCACAACTGGTGTGTCCCCTCAGACAATCACCGTTGACGGAGAAACAGTGATGGACGACGGTCGCTTGACTAATGTCGATCCGGTTGAGATTCGGGCCAAAGCCGCCGAAGCCGCTCAACGCCTTTTTAAGAAACTGGAGAACCTGTGATGACCCAACCTGTTGCTCTGTACATGCAGGATGCCCGGAGCATCCGTGACGCCATGACCCATGTCCAATACGCGGAACAACGGGGATTCGACGCCGTTTGGCAGGCCGACTCACGCCTGGTTCGAGAGGTGTGCGTACCGATGGCCGCGTTTGCATCCACGACCGACACCATCAAGATCGGCAGCGGCGTGGTTGACTGCTGGACTCGCAACCCCGCCCGCTTGGCATCCACCTTTTCGACCTTGGATGATCTCGCCCCCGGCCGCATCATTATGGGCTTGGGTGCCTGGTGGGACCCGCTCGCTGCCAAAGTCGGGATCGAACGGTCTCGTCCGCTGCGGGTGATGCGTGAGGTGGTTGAGTCGTGCCGTGCCCTGTTGGCCTGCGATGGGCCGGTTGACTACGACGGTTACTTTGTGCATCTCGATGGTGTTGAACTCGACTACGTCCATCAAGAACGTCGAGCCAAGGAGGTTCCGATCTATATCGGCGCAACTGGCATGAAGATGATGGAACTGGCGGGCAAGATCGCCGATGGTGTCGTGCTGAACTATATGGTCGAGCCTGCCTACAACGACAGGGCGATGGCCGCGTTGGAGGCGGGTGCGGCAGGGTCGGGTCGTGATCTCGACGATATCGACCGGCCTCAGTTGATCGTTTGCTCCGTCGACGAGGACCGACAGGTCGCCTTGGATGGCGCCCGTCTGCTACTGACCCAGTATTTGGGGCAACAGCCGCACATCATGGCTGCTAGCGGTGTGTCTGATGAGCTTCTCAACGACATTCATCAGGTTCTCACCTGGCCCGCCACGCACGAACAGGTTGTGGCGGCTTCAAAGCTCGTGCCCGACGATGTGGTCCAACGCTGCACGGCATCGGGTACCCCCGAAGAGGCCGTCGCCAAGGTTTCGGAGTACATAGCCAAGGGCTGCACCACCCCGATCCTCTACCCCCTCGGTCGCGACGCACGCCTCATGATCGACACCTTCGCCGACTGGTCCCGTTAGCCAGCAACCAGAAATCCGCGAATTTGTAAAGTAGTGACCTGCGGATTTGTAAACTATCTTGCTGCGAATTTGATAAGTAGGACTATAGTCGAAGAATGGAGACCGTCGCTCGACATATACAGTCAGAGATCGAAGAAGCGCTGGAATACTCCCGCGTGGTCATGTTGCACGGTGCCCGCCAGAGCGGAAAATCAACACTGGCTCAAATGATCGCCAAGGACCGCCGAGGCACTTACGTGTCACTGGACGACGATGATCTACGCGAAGGGGTGCTCGCCGACCCAGTAGCATTCTTGGCCAGCCAGAGCTATCCGCTGGTCATTGACGAGGCGCAGCGCGGCGGTGACCGGATGATCGTCGCCGTGAAGCGGCTCGTAGACCAGGACAGAACCCCTGGACGTTTTCTGCTGACCGGGTCTACCAACTTCCTGACCGTGCCCAACATCAGTGAGTCCCTCGCTGGTCGAGTGCAGATTTTCCGCTTGGGGCCGCTGTCGGAGGCGGAACTGGCGGGTACACACTCCACCGAGATCGACAGTTGGTTCGAGAGCGGCCCCGCACCCTCCCCCGCAACCGACCTCACACGGGTCGACTACTTCGCCCGCGTCTGCCGGGGAGGCTACCCGGAGGTCATCGACCTGAACCCAGACCAGCGCCAGCACTGGTTTGCCAGCTACGTCGAGACGGTGGTCCAACGCGACATCGCCACGCTCGCAGATATACGTAAGGCGGCCTCGTTGCCGCGCCTGCTGCGCTGGGTCGCCTCCTGCACCAGCAGTCAGATCAACCAGTCGGATGCCTCGCGGGACCTACAGGTGAGCCGCCCGGTGGTCACCTCATATCTTGAGTGGCTCCAAACCGTCTTCTTGATAAACGAAATCCCAGCGTGGTCTCGGAACCTCTCGTCGCGCACATCTCGCCGACCTAAAGTCCACATCACTGACAGTGGACTGGCAGCCAGCCTCATCGGAGTCAATCTCGACGCACTGGCATCACCCACCGCTCCTGCCTCGGGGCCGCTACTGGAGACTTTCGCTGTGAACGAGATCGCCCGCCAGCTTTCCGCCTCACCCCACCGATACACACTCCACCACTGGCGCAACCATCAAGACCGTGAACATCGGGGCCGCGAGATCGATCTCATCATCGAGGCTCCCAACGGCGCTGTAGTAGCGGTAGAGATAAAGGCGACCAGTTCGCCCTCTGCCGACGCAGTCAACCACCTGCGCTGGCTACGCGACAAACTGGATGCCTCCAACCCGGGCACGTTCCGCTCGGGCATTCTTCTCCACACCGGGCCCTTCACCCTGTCTGCGGGTGATCGACTTCATCTCCGCCCTCTCAACTGCCTCTGGTCCCGATAGCTGTTGGCCCGATCATTGGCGCTCGCTCACCTTCCGAAATCCGCCCTGGTTCGGACTGATCGCCGGTGCTGTGTTGTTGTCGGGCGTAGCCGGAGCAGTAGCGAGCTAGCGGCGAATGCCTGTGCTGTGTTGTTGCCGGGCGTAGCCGGAGCCGCGGCCAGCTAGCGGCGGACACCGGTGATGAGGACGGCAGAAGTGTCGGTGGGGGCGATGGTGCCTTGGCGGAGGGCGGCGAGTAGGCCTGCGTAGCCGGCGCTGCCGGTGTGGTCTGCGTTGTAGCCGGCGGCGCGGACTTGTTGGTTGGCGGACTCGATGTCGTCTTCGCTGGCTACCACTGATGAACCGCCGGTGAGTAGCAGTGCACGGGCCACGCCGAGCCAGTCATAGGTGACATCGTCGAGTATGCCGGTGGCAGCAGACGACGGATCTGGCCACGGAGTCATCAGCTGCTCGGCCTGTTGCTCAGCGAGACTCAGGCGTTCATCAACGCTGGCTGCGGCGGGTATTTGCGACCATGCCTTCTCAAAGGGAGCGCATTGCTGTGCTTGCACCGCCCAGACACGAGGCACACGTTCGAGCGGCCCGAGTGCGGCACCCTCAAGCAGACCGATGGCGCAGCTTGTCAGCAGTGCACCGCCGCCGACTTGCACCAGCACATTGTCCACCGAGTCGGCTCCGAGCTGGTCGGCCAACTCCCAACCGATCGTGCGACCGCCGTCGAGCGTCCACAGATTCTCCGTGGCCTGAACACCAAAAGGCAGCGCACCGCCTTCCACGGCTTCCTGGAAGCGCAACATGCATGGGTCGCCCGACTCGTTGGCTTGACGTTCACAGACATGGATCGTGGCTTCCAGATTGTCGAGCGCCGACACGACTTTATGATCGGCCCAAGTCGGGATGAAGACATCGATCGGGCGGTTGGCGGCCCGGGCCACGGTGGCAGCACCAAGGGCGGCATTGCCGCATGAGGAGATGGCGAGACGAACATCGTTGGCCACGGCATCGACCGCTAGATGCAACAGCAGGCCCATAAGGTGACGGGCTTTGTGGGAGCCGCCCACATTGCCGGTCTCATCCTTGGCAAACACTGGTGCTTGTGAAACTGCGCCAAGCGAATCGATCCAGCGAGCGGGAGTCGTCACGAAACCGGTTCCTGCCACTTCTTTGACCGAATCGTCGAGGGCGTGGGTCATGGCGACGAAGTCGTCATCGCTCAAATTGGCGGCTGTCCAGCGATGCCACGACCACAGCAGTTGCCGGTAACGCAGAAACGGGTTCGTCTCGGTGCGCTCGGCGGTCGGCCAGGCTGCGCCTTCCGGTGTCTCGAGCCAGGAAGGCGTCATCGAATCGCTGCCATTGAGTTCTAGACGGATACGCCGGTGGCGGCGTTGAACTCGTCGATCATAGCGTCCCAGCCGGGGGCCATTGTGTGGAGATGATTCCAAAAGCCCTGGTCACGACGCACATCGAAGTCTTCAATGCTCACACCTTGCTGTTCGACCCAGGTGTAGTAGCCAAGGTTGAAGATGCGGTTGCGTCCCACCGAATCGAGTTCTTCGAGGTGTTCGGTGTCGGCCCCGGCCAGATGCTGAGCCACGATCTCCGCGGCGTGGATCTCACAGAAACCGTCGGCGTATTCGG
Organism: Acidimicrobiales bacterium; assembly: GCA_047516945.1. Taxonomy (GTDB): domain Bacteria; phylum Actinomycetota; class Acidimicrobiia; order Acidimicrobiales; family Aldehydirespiratoraceae; genus VXYK01. Next base: position 5,068 of record JAKZTU010000270.1, on the reverse strand, counting down.
CCGCTAGGAGTTGCTCTTTTTCGCTGACGTAAAGCTCGGAGCCATCGGTGGCCACCGAAATCACCACGTCGTCGTGGCCCAAGTCGAGCTGCTTGGCGGTTTTGATGGCAGCCAACATGTTGCAGATTGAGGAAAAACCGAAGTGGCGCAGCTGATCGACGATCTCAGCGTCAACACCTAGCCGCTCAATCAGGTAGCGCTTGCCAGTATCAGTAGTGAACACCAGATTGAGCCCGTCGGTTGCCTCGTCGCTGATGCCCGCCACGATGTCGGTGTTCATAACGTTGTGAATCAGTGGGATGTGCTTATCGCCGATCCCCTGGATGTTGTGCTCGCCGTATCCGTTGTAAAGCATGGTCGGGCATTCAAGCGCCTCAACAGCCACGATCTGGGTACCGAAATCGTCCTTTAGCCGGTCACCGGTGGCCAGAGTTCCAGCCGATCCCGACGCCACCGTCACCGCAGCGAGACGAAGCTGGGGATCGTCGGCCAACAGAGAATTAAAGACATGCCCCAAAGCCTGGCCGGTGACCGTGTAGTGACCGATGTGGTTGGCGAACTCCGAGAACTGGTTGAGGATGAAATTGCCGGGGTCTTTCTCGAGTTCGTTGCAAGCGTCGTAGATCTCCTTGACGTTGCTTTCAGACCCCGGTGTGCGAATGACATCGTCGGGGTTCGGGACCCAAGCATCGAGCCAGTCGAAACGTTCTTGCGACATGTTCTCTGGCAGCACAGCCACGCCTCGGCTCTGCATCAGTCTGGAGATAGCGATCCCGCCCCGCGCGTAGTTTCCAGTGGACGGCCAAATGGCGCGATGACGAGTCGGGTCGAACTGGCCGCTGACCACCCGAGGCACCAGACACGAATAGGCAGCCAGCACCTTGTGAGCCCCGATCATGGGGAAGCGGTTGCCGAACACCAGCACGATCCGGGCGTCGACTCCGGTCAACTCGCTTGGCAATACGACATGCTCGGGAATCTCAACCTGCCCAGCGCTGTCCCAGCCGTTGTACCAGTGGACCCGAAACAGATTCAGCGGATGAGCCTCGTTGCGGCCTACCCCGTTGAGAGCGCTCCGTATTTCAGCAGGGATCGTGGACGGATCGGTGAGCTGCGCAAAGGTCGGAAGCAGAATATTGGCCTCCCGAAACCGTTGGAGCGACCGCTTGTAGCTGTCGCGGTCGACAACGGATTGCAAGAGCCCGTACCGGGCGGAATCGATCGTAAGAACCATGGCCTGAGGCTATCGCCTGCGCACCACTCGCATCAGCCGTCGATCAACCAGGCGAGGACAGCCGTGGGTACCGCCACAAGCTGGGGATCGTCAAGGTTCACCTCCGTGCGGGTGGCGACAATACCCCTCCACGGGGAAGCTCTGATGGTACGACCGGCAGTGCCACGCCAACCGCCGTCAACAACTATATATTTTTGGCACCCTACGGCATCAAAATATATAGTTTGTTATGCCATAGTGGATGTACGATTCTGCCGTGGTGTAGCTGAAGGGGGCACGGACGGCCTCCCTCAAATCGTAGTCGCCGGCCGCCCATCCCCGTCGATCACCGTTGGGGCGACGGCTCAACGTGGTTGGCACACAAGCAGAATCTTGCCGGCCAAGGTGCGGCTTTGGATCAGGTGGTGAGCCTCCGCGGCGTCGCCTAAATCCAGGCGAGCGGCGATGCGCACATCCAGTTTGCCTGCAGCTATCCACCTGAACAGGTCCGCCGCCCTGGCCTCAAGTTCGCTTCGCTCGCTAATGAAGGACCAAAGAGTTGGCCGGGTCAGCCACAGCGACTTGCTCATGAGATGCAGAGGCGCCTTGGGTTCAACGGGCCCCGAAGCGTTGCCGAAGGTTACCATCGCCCCTCGGGGACGCAGCAGTTGAAGGCTGTCGTCATAAACGGCGGCCCCCACTCCGTCGTAGACCACATCAATTGCGTCAGGCCCCACCGCAGCTTCAACACCTGCCACAAGGTCGGTAGTGGTGTAGTTCACCACATGGTCAGCACCAGCCGAACGGGCCAGCGCAACCTTGTCTTCGCTGCCGACCGTGGCGACCACCTCAGCCCCGCGCAGCTTTGCCATCTGCACGAGCAACCGTCCAGTCCCACCCGCTGCGGCGTGGACAAGGCAGCGGTCACCAGGACGCAGACGAGGGCAGTCGCTGGCTAAATAATGAGCTGTCATTCCTTGCAACGGAACGGCGGCTGCAACTTCAATACTGATGTCGTCGGGCACCGGGATTGCCACCGCGGCGCGCACCACGGTTCGCTGAGCGTAGGAGCCTCCAGAGCCACACCAAGCGACCCGATCACCTACCGCGAAACCCTCGGTTTCGTCGCCTGTCGCAAGCACAGTTCCGGCCCCTTCCTGGCCCAGCACCGCTGGCAACGGCAGTGGGTAGAGCCCGCTGCGGTGGTAGGTGTCGATGAAGTTCACGCCGGCCGCAGCCACCTCCACCAACAACTCATCGGGCCCGGGTTCTGGATCGGCTCGTTCCACGAGCCCCATCACCTCAGGACCCCCGGTGCGTTCTATCTGGACAGCCGAACTCATCATCTCGGTCATGGAACTCCGAGTCTCCCACGAAATTCGCGCGCTGAGCCACACATCTTGTAGCTGAACGGGCAGATTTCGGGTTAGGCGTTGCGGGTGAGGCGCTGTGGGCGATCCAACTCCTGCATACGCCGCAAGACATCCACACCCGACTGATCCCAGACATGGAGCAGATCGACTAAAATCCAGTTCTCACGAATTGAACGCTGGCCGCTGGCCGGGTCGGTTTCCAGTCGCCAAAAGTCGGGGCTGCGCATCGTGATCTGGTGGCCTGCGGGGGCGATGCCGAGCAAACCGTCGCCGCTGAGCATCATCCCCATACCCGGAGAATACCAACCACTAGCGGTTGGTCGACGTACCGGGTCAGAGTAGGCCGAATGTTCATCAACGAACTTGAAACGGCTAGTGTCAGGCCGATAGCTGGTTGGTATTGCAGAAATTCAGCCACTGGGTCAAGAGGCTGGTCAGCTCCTCGGGCTGGTCGATCGTGGACAGGTGCCCGGCTCGGTCGACTATCGACAGCCGTGCATGAGGTATCCGTCTGGCTAGGTCGCGGTGCGTCGAAGGGGGCAGACTTCGTCTTGGCGGCCACAGGCAACGAGAACGGGACAACTCAACGAAGCCAGGTCGTTGCGGCGGTCGCGACGATGCAGCAGAGCCTCGTTTTGGCGAAGAAAGGCTTCGGGACCTATTCGCCGAGCCATATCGACAATGGTTTGGCCGTGAGTTTCTGGATCGACGGTCAAGTGACCGACGGCGCTGATGAGCACCTCGAATCCTCCAGCGCGCACTACCTCAGGCCAGCGCCGACGGTTTTCTAGTTGAACCTCGTCGGCCGGCGCCAGGTTGGTGTCGAGCAAGGCCACGCCAGCTACACGATTCGGCGCTTGAACGGCGACCTCTGCCGCGACGATCCCTCCGAGAGACAAACCTGCCACCGCGAACACACCTGGAGCATCAAAGAGGATGTCAGAAGCCAGCGCTTCGATGGTCGACGACCTGGTCAGGTCGCCGACCGAAGCGGCCGAACCCAGCGACTCAAGTTGGCCGACAAACAAGGCGGCATCGCACATTGAACCTGGCAGCAGAACGACGGGAAGGCTCACAGCACCGTCTTCCCGATCAGTTCCACGGGTATGGTCCGATGAGACGACAGAAATCCGTCTTTGTCGTTGCCGCTCCAAATCACGTCTTCGCCGAACAGTTGCCGGTCTGGGAACTCCGCCAGAGTGGCCCAAGTAGCTGCAATCACCGCTTGGTTACCGATCACAACCCCATCTGGAGACCGTACCGGGATGTCCGGTGTGTAGTAGTGGTTGAGCGTCTCAACACCGCGGTCTTCCCAGATTTCCTTGGTGATCCCGATGATGAAGTCAGGTAAATCCCGAAACTTTGGGTCGAACCCCTGCATGTCATCTCCCGTCGCAGCCAGCGCCGAGGAGTATACGTACACATGAAGATTCCACTGTCAACTGCTTGTTGACCGGATTCGTAGGCTGCCGTAGAATTTCTGGACCTCGAGTCGGCCAGGCGGCGAGCATCATCACGTTCCGGCATCCGCTACAAGTAGCCGAAGATGTCGCCATGCTCGACCATCTTTCGGGCGGACGAGTCGAGTTCGGCGTCGGCCGGGGCATCTACCCGCGTGAAACGCTCAACATGAACCCGATCGCCGATGTGCGCAACCCGGCGGTGAATCGGGAACTGTTCGCTGAAGGCCTTGAGATCATCCGTCGAGCTTGGACCGAAGATTTCTTCTCGTATTCGGGCAAGCACTTCGAGTACCCGTATCCCGGAGTTTCCTTCCCTCACCCGATGAGCACACCACTGCCCCAGAACACCGATCCCGATACTGGAAACATCACTGCGTTGGCACTGGTGCCTTGACTATTGCAAGATCCGCATCCACCAATCTGGCAAGTCGTCGATACCACACCGTCGATTGTCAGTGCGGGCCAGATGGGACTCAACGTCATGTTCTGCATCCCACCAACGGACTCGCTGGTTCCACGGTTCGAGATGTATCGGGACACGGTCTGAGACGCTCATCGCGTTGCCTCCAAGACCTGAAGGACCACTGATCGTTTGAGCACATCACGCTCCATCTCCAGCTCCGCGCAACGGCGGCGCAACCGCACCAAGTCAGCCCGAGGGTCTGAGCTCAGACCCTCGGCCTCGCCCCGCTCGATGCGATCTTTGCGGACCCAGTTCCCAAGGGTGCCCGCACCGATCCTGAGATCGCGGGCGATCTCAACGACCGGCCCTCGCGTCTCCCGGACGATCCGCACAGCGCCGGCGCTGAACTCCGGGTCGTACTTGCGTCGTGTGTGTGACATAGCGTCTCCTCATAGGCGATGTCTCCACGATTTGGGGGGGGGTGTCCCTGTCTTGTTGTCAAGTCTTTTTAGGCGGCTTGGGGTAGGGGTTGGTGTTGTGTTGGTTGGTAGGGGGTTTGGGTTTTGAGCATGGCTAAGATGATGTCGCAGCGGCGGCGGGCGACGCAGATGACGGC
>JAKZTU010000269.1:0-3132 GCA_047516945.1 Acidimicrobiales bacterium | reverse complement strand
GCTCGTTGCGCGGCTAGTTGGGGGTCGCTGTAGACGCGGTTTTCGGTGTAGGCGTCTCCGCTGTCGGTTGGTGAGGGATAGAGGTAGGTGTAGCTGCGGAGCCGTTCGTGTACCTGGCCGCCGAGCAGTTCATAGACGGGTTTGTCGACTGCTTTGCCGATGAGGTCCCAGCAGGCGATTTCGATGCCGCTGAGCACGCTGATGAGCGATAGGTCGGGCCGTGACGTGTAGCCCCGTCCGTAGACGTTGCGCCAGAGAGCCTCGACGTGGAACGGGTCGTGGCCGACTACGTGGCGTTCGCAGACATCTTCGATCATCCGGGCGACGACATGGGGGTTGAAGGTGGCGGTGTAGACCTCTCCGTAGCCGACTGTGCCGTCGTCGGCCACGAGTTTCACGAAGATGAAGTAGCGGCCACCGAACGATGGCGGCGGATTGCCGACCACAAAGGTTTCAAACGTTTCAACCTTCACCCGGACCTCCTCGTATGCCCACAATCAGAGGCTAGTTGGCGAGTCTGTCCAAGGCGTCCTGAGCGATTTCTGGACTACGTCGAATCGCGGCTCGCAGTTGGAAAGCTTCGAACCTGATCTGTCAGTTGTTCCTGCACATCAAGGCAGACAGAACCAGATTTGGCGCGCTAGTTCGGAGTCGAATCTTGCTGCTTTGGCTTGGGTGTCCAACTGCTCGCGGCTCAGCTCGACTTTATCCAGTTCGCGCTGTACGGCTGCATCCAACTGCGCGCGCGAAGGATAGTGGACGATGGACTCTTCGCTGTCATGCGAAGTTCTCTCAATCGGGTATTCAGCTGTACGCGGCCCAGACATACGTCTAAGGGTACAGGCAGCGACTGTCGGGACTGGAACCTCAAAGGCTCTGCTCCGTGCGGGTGGTATAGACGCTGACTTATCGGGCTGACCGGCTAGTCGGCGAGTTGATTACTGCGTGTCGAGGATGAACACGCTCAGTCGCCCGAGCATGAATTCCTCGGTCGCATCGGTCACCGTCGGCTCACCCAAACGCACTGAGTAGCTTGAGTCAACGAGCACGATGTCGGCCTGCGCCGCGCTCACAGGATCGTTGCCGGTAGCCAGATTCCATCCCGGGAGATGATGCGACGCGATATGGAGCGGTCCAAACAGTTCGATACGAGCGTCGGAGTCGAAGCCGCGTTCACGGAGTTCTGATCCAAGAGCGGAATAGTCCTGCGGCTGTAACGTGGCGAGTCGCACCAGAGACAGCGTCCCGGCGACCACAAACACAGACAGACTCGCGACACCCACGACACGCCAGGACTTTGAGACCGTGCCGAACACCGTCGTGGCACCCGCCGCCAACAACAGCACCAGAGGGGGCCATACAACGAAGCGGTAGTGACGAATCTCGATCGGTAGAAGCGATAGGCACAGATAGATTCCGGCGACCGTCAACAAGCAGAAGACAACCGGTCGATGTTGCCGCCGATCAAGAAACGCAAGGCAGATCAGCCCGAGCGTTGCTGCTGTCAGCCAGGGTCCCTCCGCGTCGAAGTGGTACCAGAGTTCGGTGTACCAGGGGGGATGCAATGTTGACTCCCCCCGCACGAACACCAGGTGACCGGCCTCGGCGTGGTCACCTTGAAACTCAATCATCGACGAGACGGCTTCGGTGGCATCGCGCCCGAAAGGGGCGTGAGTCACTAAGAAGGTGGTGACCGAGACAACGCAAGCCGCCGCCAATGGGCCGACCATGCGCAGCCGATGGGCAGCAAGCAGAAATACGGCTATCGGGATAGCGACGGACGCGCCGGAGAGTTTCGATCCGGTGGCCAAACCGATCGTAACCCCGAGTCCGATCACGTCGAGCCAATCGAGGCGTCGGCTGAGACGCCACCCGAACCACAATGCCAACAACATGAACATCGCCGTGACCGGCTCAAGATAGGCAAAGCGTTCTAGGCGTTCCCCCGGCGTACCTGCTTCATTGGAACCGATGGAACGAGGCAGGGCCACCCACAGTGCGGCCGCAACAACGCCTGTGACCGGACCCAACATCGCGGTGCCCAAGCGCCACAGCAGCATCGCGATCACTACCGATGCCAGCGCCGACACGACACGGGCGGCGTTGACTCCATCTCCGAGCAGTGCCTGCGCTGAACCGAACAAGTAAGGGACGACCGGGGGGTGTCCCGCAGTGTCGGTGAAGTTTCCGGCAAAGTAGTCGCGTCCGACCGACGCATAGATCGGTTCGTCGAACAGAACCGTTGTGGTGCCGATCCGCCAGACGCCGGCCCACAACGCCACCAAGCCGATCACTATCCCCGTCAACAGAGAGTTGCGGTTCAGCTTTGCAGCTAGGCCAGACTCGTCGTACCACTCGTCCTCAATGCCCCGTAAACACGTAGTCACGATTGCGATCATTCCACCTTACCCTTGAATTTTCGGGGCTTGTAGACTTAAGGGCCTCAGCAATCAATACGGGTAGATCAAGCCGGATTCAACCCAGCGGCGGTACTCCGGTGAGATTGACTTCGCATAACAGACCACCGTCGATGGTGATGGCCTGGCCGGTGATGGCAGTCGACTCATCAGAGCCGAGGAACAAGACGAGATCAGCGATCTCCGACGGCTGAATCGTGCGACCGATGGCGTGCTTGGCTGCGATTTCATCTCGGGTGGTGAGGCCGATCCCGAGGACCGATTCGAACATCGGGGTTTCGACCACACCGGGACAGATTGCGTTGCAGCGGATACCCAATCGGCCGTACTCAATGGCTGTGGCTCGGGTGAGCGGTGGCGTTGGGTGGTTGCTGTGGGCGTCTTTGTGGGCCTTGCCACGGCTACCAAGTTGACGGGTTCTTTGGTCGGGCCGCCTATTGTTTTGGCGCTTTGGTTCACCCGGCGTTCGCGGCTCAGTTTGTATCAGGGGGCTGTGGCTGCGGGTACGTCGTTGGTCGCTTGGGCTGCTACTTATGCGCCGTATGGGCGTGCGGCGAATGAGGCGTGGGTTGGATTGTGGAGTGCGATCACGGCTCATATGTAGGTGGGTCATCGGCAGTATGTGGCTGGTGCGGTGTATGACAATCCGCCTTGGTGGACTCCATTTTGGCATCATCTTGATGCCGACGGCTTGTTGTTGAGCGCTGTTTTGGTG
>JAKZTU010000268.1:0-9949 GCA_047516945.1 Acidimicrobiales bacterium | reverse complement strand
GTGAAGGACAACCCCTCTGGGTGGGACGCACCCATCGACACGCCACCGAAGCCCAAGTCAAAGCCATCATCGCCCGCGACCGGCACTGCAGAGGCAAAGACTGCACCGCAGGACCCGAACGCTGCGAAATCCATCACATCGTCCCCTGGGACAAAGGCGGGCTCACCGACATCGACAAAATGTGTCTCGCCTGCCCGCTGTGTCATCACAACATCCACGACCGCGGCTACATCGTGGTCAAAACCAACACCGGCTACAAAATCATCAATCCCAACAACGAGATTCCCCCCTGATCTCGAAGGAAATCGTCTAAGACGAGACGTGACACCTGAGATTCGAGGACATATGACCCGGAGTTCAAGGCCGGTGCTGTACGGATTGTTCTGGAGACTCGCAGATCGGTTGCTGAGGTGGCCCAAGAGTTGGGGATCGGCGAGGAATCGACCGTTCACCGTTCAACACCAACGCAGTCGCATCAGCCTTGAACTCCTCTGTGAACCGCCGCCGGGACCCAACCAACGGCTTGTCATGTTCCATCATCGTCATGGCTCACCTCCTTTACAAGGTGTCAAGCCAACAGGCGGAACCTCAGAACCCAAAGCTGGAACGACAAACCCCAGACCCTTCGCCTGGACCCGAACCGCCAACGACATCACCTCCAAGGCCAACGAAGGCGAGTCACCCCCACCAAATCCGCGACGAACCACTACCTGCCGGTTCGCCAGCGATCAGCAAGCACGTTGATCGGCAAGGTCAACAAATCGGCGACGTCCTCAGTGGCGAGAAGGTCCTCACGGAACACCTCTTCGGTCTCCACGACCGCGTCATACAGGGCCGAATAGCGATTGCGGTAGCCGCGCAGCGCGCCACGAGCCGCGGCTGCGGTAAGAGAGTCGGCGAACTTAACCTGAAGCAGCGTGAGGCCCGTCGTTACGTTGTCTTTGAGTTCGGGGATGATGATCACGCAGCGGTCATCAGAGCGGCCGCGGGCAACAAAAACCCGACGCTCAAGCGCAACTTGGTGCTTGGTTCCCCGCAATCTCGGGAAACGATCTGTGCGAGACACAATGTGGCGTGAGATTCCACCGCGATCGACGACCACTACGGTCGCCTCACCGGCACCATCGGCATCAAGGCCTTCGACTCGATACCGGGTATGGCCCAGCACTTCATCAACCGCAGGATCAAGATCGGCCAAGGTGCGCAACGAGGCGTAACTGAGCCGATCGCGGGGAGCACCTGCTTCCAACGCCGCGAACGCCAGCGGCACCTCCAACAGCGTCTCATCGGAGCGAGAAATACCGACCGTCACGGTCTTGGCTTGGTGCTTGATCGCGTCTATCGGCCTGGTCAACTCGTCGATTCCGACGCTGAGAGCCGCCGCGAGATCATCGAGAATCACCGCAGGTGTGCCGACCTTGCCGTACTCAATCTGATATGCCTCAAGTGGTGAAGAACCCAATGCGAAGCGGAACAGCGAAGCCAACTTGACAGCAGTCGCCGCTTCGAGATGACCGTTGTAATCACCTGTCCGAATGCCATCAAAAAATGTCGCCGCAGATCTTTCGATTACGGGTTCCACCCAAGCCAAGGCTTGCTCCCCGTTGAGAAAAGAACGAGCCGCGGCCTGCTCAATGGCGCTGTGGGCTTCGCGTAACGGTTGCGCCTGAGCGTCAATGGCCAAAGCCGCCTCGTAGCCAAACAGGTGTCCGGCCATCGTCGACAGAATGAATCCGAGCCGGCTATCGATGGCAGGGACCGGAATCACCGCCAAAGCAGCATCGAAGCGGCCTTCGCCCTCGTCAGCGATCACGATCGGTGCTGCCTTGTGAGCTCGAAAAATCCCGACTTCTTTCGCGACGTCGTCGGCCGTTGAACCCGAGAGTCCAGCCGCGCACACAATGATTAGTGGTTCCGCCGAGAGATCAATGTGCTTTTTGTCCTCTGTCGCATCAGCGGACATCGACTTGTAGCAGAGTTCTGAGAGCTTGATCCGCACTTCATTGGCAGCGATGCGGTTTGCGCCGTTGCCTACCAGAGCCCAATAGCGGCGACTCGGAGCGAATTGACGGGCAGCTTCGCCGATGATGTCACGGCGGCCCAAGACAGTTTCCATAGCTTCGGCCACATCGTGGATTGCACTCAGCAGCGAGCGACGGTCCTCGGCGCCCTCGTCGCCTTGCAACTCGTTGGCAATGGAAATGGCCAACAGCAACCCGGCGGCGATCTGCGAATAAAAGGACTTGGTCGAGGCGACACTCATCTCCACATCTCGACCGTCAGAGGTATACAACACGCCATCAGCCCGATCCGTGAGGTCGCTGCCGCGGCGGTTCACGATGGCAATAACTTGCGCGCCCCGATTGCGCACAATATCGACGGTGCGGTTGGTGTCGGTGGTGGTACCCGATTGGCTGACCGCCACGACCAACGTGTCGGACATGTCCGAGCGAAGCGAGAACCCTGACAATTCCGTGGCCAACATCGCCTCGGTGACTATCTGGCCCTGCCGAACCAGTGCATCAAGGGTGACCGCGAGGCTCTGACTAGCAACTGCGGCAGTGCCCTGACCGATGATCACGACCCGTTTGATTGATCCGTCGCGCAGACCTTGGCGAACTCTATTAGGGACGATCTCTGGCCCAAGCGATACCTCCGGGCCGTCGTCACCATCGACGATCTTGCCCCACAGGGTCTTGCGGAAAGACCCAGGGGCCTCACCGAGCTCTTTGAGCAGGTAGTGAGGGCTGTCACCGCGGTCGATATCACGAGTAGTGATCTCGGCTGTGAACACATCGTCGTTGGTGACCGCCAAGTCGGTGCCGTCGTAAGCCCGGCGCAGCAAGCCGGCAACAGTGCCTGCATTCTCGCTGTCAAGTTCGATGATCTGACCGCGGCTGGCATTGGGATTATCTGGGTTCCCCGGGGTTTCACCATCCATGCGCACATAGCGAGATGTTTCCTCAACCACGCCGTAAGGCTCGCTGGCCACGATGTAGGCATCCTCAGCCAAGCCGATGTACAAAGCTTGACCACTCCCACGAAGGGCCAATTGAAGACGCTGCGGTGCTGTGGCGGTGCTAGCCGCAATTGCCACTGATCCTTCGAAGGTGGCCACGGTACGCCGGAACGCCTCCGCGGAACTGTGCCCCTCGGCTAGCCGCTGACTCATCAGCGACGGGATGACCTTGGCGTCGGTGGTGATCGCCTTTTGAATGTGCACACCCTCCTCGGCAATCAGATCGGCGAAATTGTCGACGTCGCCATTGAGAGCGCCCACGACATAGGGGCCGACCGTTGAGACCAATTCGCTGTTGAGAGGATGCGCGTTGGATTCAGAAATGATGCCGACCGAAGCCCACCGAGTATGAGCCAACACGACAGCTTGAGCTGTGTCATTGGCCAGCGCGGCCGTCAACAGCTCGTCTTGGATCAACGCCTCTCGCAGCGCCGCAGTGTTGTCGCCCAACTCGCCGATCTCACAAGCCACCTTATGAACCACGCTCACAAGACCGTCGACGACCCTCACGCTGCCCGAGCCGAAGTTCTCGTCGCTGCTGCGGCGGACGATTTCCGCCTGAAGCGCCGGATCATCCAGATCAAGCGCGTGGTCGCGAATAAGCAGATGAATTCCCGCCGAGTCACGGCCCCGGACTTCGAGGCGATCAAGCGACGCCAACGCCTGATGAACCGACAGGAACGCCTCAAGCGCGCTGGTTGTAATTGAGTCATTGCTCAATTGGGCGACGCTGTCGGCGGCACGGAGTCGATCCCGAGTGATAGCCCAAAGCGCATCGCGAATGCGATTCAGTTCGTGGTTACGTCGTTCGAGATCGGCAGTATCGAGTGTTGGGTCCGATTCCAGTGTTGTTTCGATTTCTTGGACCGCGGCCAGTATCTGATCGCAGTTGTGAGCCAATACTCCAGCTACTGAACGGTCTTGCAACAGCAGACGAAGCCCAGGAACGCCGCGCAGTCGCGAATCGACCTCAGCTAACTCGTCGGCTGCGTCGCGTAGCACGGCGCACGTCACGCCACCATCAAGATCCGAAAACGACTGCTCCACAGCCCTGAGCGGTACCAGGATTTCATCTTTGAGCGGAGTCGGCCGCCTCGACGGTCGCCTGACGATTGCGATGATCCCGCACATGGGTCCTCCAATTCGAGGCCGAGCGTATCGGTCGAAGCTTCTCCAAGCCGAAACTGCCAAATGAGTTTACCCTCGCCTGCGCCGGTCGGTGACCGGTGGCGTTAGCTGAGCAACAGTGCCACGGCGTTTGACAGAGCATCTGCTTCCATCTGTGCTTCGGCGATGGTTTCGGCCTCCACCATCACACGAACCAGAGGCTCGGTACCGGAGGCCCGAATCAGAATTCGGCCCTTCTGAGCTAGACGAGCCATCGCCGCGTCGATCAACGGTGCACACTGTCGGTCAAGCAACTGGGCTTCATGGTCGGAAATCAACTTTGTCACCGCAACGTTGGACAACACTTGAGGCAAACGAGTCATGGCTTTCGCCGCCAGGTCGGCCAGGCTTGCGTTGCGGCGGACCAAAACGTCTAGCAGTTGGACCGCTGTAAGGAGTCCGTCGCCGGTCGTCGCCAGGTCACGGAATATGACATGCCCCGACTGCTCCCCGCCTAGCGAGAGTCCTCTGGCATTGAGCGCTTCGAGCACGTAGCGATCACCGACTTTGGTGTCGACAACTTCGATCCCGGCGGTATCCATAGCGAGTCGGAACCCGAGATTGGTCATCGCTGTCACGACCACCGCGTTGTCGGTGAGAACTTGACGTTCGTGGCGGTCCAACGCGCAGATGGCGATTATCTGGTCGCCGTCTAGGAGTGCGCCGTTGCCATCGACCGCAAGCACCCGGTCGGCGTCGCCGTCGAACCCCAGACCTGCATCAGCGCACCTCTCAACCACTGTTTGCTGTAGAGATGTGAGATCAGTAGATCCGCAACCGTCATTGATGTTGTGGCCATCGGGCGAGTCGTGGATGACTGTCAGTTCGGCGCCAAGTTGGGTTAAGGCTCGTGCAGCGATCGTAGTTGCAGCGCCGTTGGCGAGGTCCGCCACTACCTTCAACCCTCCAAGGGTGCGACCCTCAAGGCTGTCAACGACTGCGCTCAGATGACGCTCAACGGCCTCGCTGTGTCGGTCAACCCAGGCCCGGATAGCCGCGGTTCCGTCCGCGTCGACGGATTGCGCGTTGAGGTAGTGATCGAAGCGCTTCTGGATCTGTTGCTGGGAGTCCTCGGTGAGCTTTAGGCCACCAGCGGCAAAGAACTTCACCCCGTTGTCATGCCACGGATTGTGCGAAGCCGACACCACTGCGCCGGCAACCTCGTTGTCGTGGCACCACCGCGCCACGCCAGGAGTGGCCACCACCCCGAGATCGGCTGAATGTCCGCCGGCGGCAGCGACACCTCTGTGGATCGCGGCAGCCAATTCGGGGCCCGAAACGCGAGTGTCACGGCCTACCGCGAAACCTTGTGCGCCGAGAACCTCCGCTCCGGCACGACCCAGCGCGGCGACGGCATTAGCGTTCAATACCGTGCGCGTGTCACCACGCACACCGTCGGTCCCGAAACGCAAGCTCACGAATTCTCCCTAAACACCCGAAGAGCGAACGAGTTTCGAGGGTGCCACCGAAAAGATTAGCGCTTGCTGTACTGAGGAGCCTTGCGGGCCTTCTTGAGGCCGTACTTCTTCGACTCCTTCTTGCGAGGATCGCGAGTGAGGAAGCCGGCCCTCTTAAGAGCATCGCGGTACTCGACATCAATCTTCACGAGACCTCGAGCAATTCCGAGACGGAGCGCTCCAGCCTGACCGCTAGTGCCGCCACCGTGAATCGTGGCGTCGATGTCGTATGTCTCGTTGGTTTCGGTCACTACCAAAGGCTGCGTTGAGAGCATTCGGTGGGTCCGTGACGGGAAGTACTCGTCGAGAGTCCTGCCGTTCACGGTGACTACCCCGTTTCCAGACCGGAATCGCACACGAGCGACGGAGCGCTTACGACGACCAGTGGATTGCATAATTGGGGCAGACATCAGCTTTGACCTTGTTGGGCTTGATCACGCGCCACGGCATGAGCGATCTCCAAAGGTTGCGGTTTCTGCGCTTCGTGAGGATGCGTAGGGCCCGCGTAGACCTTCAATTTCTTGATCTGAGCACGACCGAGACGAGTCTTGGGGATCATGCCCCGGATGGTATCGAGCACGGCCTGCTCGGGTTTGCGAGAGAGCTTGTGTCCGTAAGTTTCGGCCCTGATGCCACCGGGGTAGCCCGAGTGGGTGTACACCATCTTCTTTTCGGCCTTGCCACCGGTAAGCACGACCTTGTCGGCGTTGACGATAATGACATGGTCGCCAGTGTCGAGATGGGGGGTATAAGTAGCCTTGTGCTTACCGCGTAGAATGTTGGCGACCTCGGTCGCGAGCCGACCAAGGACCAACCCCTGGGCATCAACGACATGCCAACGACGTTCGATCTCGCTGGCCTTTATTGCGGTGGTGGACACGGAACTCTCCGAGACAAATACTGGACTGTATGAGGCTACGGCCCTGAGTCCCGAACGACACATTTCTAGGCTTAACTTCGCCTAATTCCCGGCGCTGCTCAGTCGTAATGGGCACGCCAAAGCACCAGCCCACGGCTAGGAGCGGGGCTTGGGGCAGCGTCTCGGCTCAAGGCTCGCAGCACCACGCCCATATCTGCGACGCAACGCCGACCTCGCCCGATCTCAACACACATGCCCACCAGGCTTCGCACCATCTGATGAGTGAAAGCACTGGCCGTGATTTCAAAGGTGACAGTGTCGCCGGAAACAGTGTCGCCGGAAACAGTGTCGCCGGAAACAGTGTCGCCGGAAACAGTGTCACCGGATCTGCGCCACTGCGCTTGGCCAACCGTGCGTACGAACAGTTGCTGTGGCTTGCTCTTGTTGCGCTTCGAAAACGAAGTGAAGTCGTGCGTGCCGATTATCGCTTCGCTAGCTCGCTGCATCGTGTCGATGTCTAGTCGGTCGCGCACATGCCAGGTGAAATACCTGGTAAGAGGATCAATCACGGCGCGGTTGAAGACATGGTAGCGATAGCTGCGTCCGGTGCAACTGAAGCGCGCGTCGAAGCTGGGCGGTGCCGTTTCGATCCTGCCGACCGCGATCGTTGGTCCCAACATGCGGTTGAGGGCCCGGCTCAGCGCACCCGGCTCGAAATGAGACTCATCGGCGTCGAACGAAACGACCTGGCCGCGGGCGTGGACCCCCGCGTCGGTACGTCCGGCACCGGTGACTGTGACCGGGTGGCGCAACACCTGCGCCAGCGTGTTTTCAAGTTCGGATTGCACCGTGACTACGTCTGGGTTACGAGCAAAACCGTGAAACGGGGTTCCGTCGTAGGCAACGTTCATCCGCACCCGAACAAAACCTTCCGGCGGGGGCACCGCGGCGGGACCAACCGCTTCAGGCATCGCCCGCCAACGTGTTGACAGAAGGCATCAACTGCAAGTCTAGTTACGATGCGCGGCTGGGCCCCCGAACAATTCTGTCCGGAGGCCCAGCGGGCCGCGGGCTAAAGGCAAGCCGCGTGTGCGGACGAGTCAGCGACTGCTGATGCGGCGGGCGATGTCGATCAGGCGGGCTAGTTCGTCGGTTTCGTCGTTGCGCAAGTCGTCGGCAACCTCGTTGGCCTGGTAGCTCAACTCTTCCATGCTCCAGTCGTCCACGAAGGGACTGGCGCGGAGCACCTCTGCGAACTCGGCTGCCACCGTTGCCAGCCTGAAGTGGGGACTGGCGCTGCGGAAAGAACGTTCCACATCGTCGGCGGTGAGACTCTGCCAAGTCTCGGTGATCCGTTCGCTAGCGGGCCTGCGATAGCGTAGCGTCGCTCGGGCGAGCGGGTCGCGGCTGCGTTCCCAGCCTCTTGCCAACGTCAGCTCATAGAGGGCGGTGGAACTCTGCCCGGCGCCGACCTCGCCTGCGTCGCGGCTGTCGTTACGGAAATCCTCATCAGCGATATCGCGGTTCTCGAAGCCCAGCAAGCGGTACGAGTACACCAATTCACGGTCGAACTCCACTTGGATTCTGGCATCGCGGGCAACCGAGGTCAACAAACTGGTCAGGTTGTCCACGAAGATGCGCCGTGCTTCGTCGGGCGTGTCGACGTAGTTGTAGGTGCCGTCGGCTTTGTTGGCCAGTTGTTCCATCAACTCGTCGTTGAAGGGCCCGAGACCCACACCGATAGTCGACAATCCAATGTCGCCACGCTCACCGATCTCGGCAAGGATGTCATCGGTACTGGTGGCGCCCACGTTGGCAACGCCGTCCGATAGCAGCAGCACCAGCGCCGGCCGCCCGTCATCTGCTTCCCGTAGCGCCATGTCGTAGCCACGCACCAGTCCGGCCTCGGCATTGGTGCTGCCCCGTGGGTAGACCCGTCGGCGGATTTCGTGCATGATCTCGTCGGCGTTTCCCGAAACCTGCGTTGGCTCAAGGATTGTTTCTGCAGTGTCGTCGTAAGACACCACACCGACTCGAGTGCTGCCACCAAGACCCGACAACAGCAGTTCGACTGAGCGGTGTACCAGATCGATCCGTTCCATCCGTGCGCCGGCAGGACCAGCGCTCTCACCCATCGATCCTGAGCGGTCGATGACCAGCACCACGCTTTTTGGGATCACTAGGTCCGATAGCACCTCGGGTGCCTGCATGCCCACCCGCATCAGCACCCGGTCGGGGTCACTGAAGGGTGACGGAGCCGCTTCCACACTGACCACGAACTCGTCTATCTTTGGTCCGTATCCACCGTCGAAGTAATTAACGAATTCCTCGGTGCGGACCGCTTCGATCGGTGGGCGTTGGCCGCCCTCCAGATAGTTCCGTGTGACCACGTAGGAGGCCGTGTCCACGTCGAGAGCGAACGTCGAGAGCCGGTCCTCGTAGGTGTCGACGAACGGGTTGACGCCATAATCCTCAAAGATGTTGCCTTGACACTCGATGCACTCCCGGCGCGGGTGTTCGCGGTCTGGTGTGATCGTGTTGCCAGAGGCTTCGAAGGTGATACTGCCCGACAGATCAGACGGCGGCTCGTATTCACCCTCCTGCGTCTGCCGTAGCGTCGTCGTCGCCGTCGTCCCTTCGTAAGACGAGTCCGTTTCGAGTTCGTCGTAGTAGTAATCCCCGTCGTCTGCGTCAGACATATCGTCGCCGTCGTATTGGTCAGCCATGTCGCCGTCGTATTGGTCAGCCATGTCGCCGTAGTCGGCATCATCGCCGTCGTCTGAGAATTCGTCCGCCGAGCTACCGGTACTCCTACTTGAGTCCGCTCCGGATACGGAGTCATCGTCGCCGCTGCAGGACATTGCCAGCAGACCGAAAGCCAGCACGATGCCGAGCCACACCGAGGCCCTCCGTCGGCTGTACCGGCCGCTCTGTGTTCCTGTAAGGCGTTCGAAACGTCGGATTGAACTCATGGTCACCCTCCTCTAGGTGGCGGACAACGTTGTGTCCGTTCACCCCATCCGACGACGAGAACCGGCCTCCAGTTCCCGGGCGCGCAAAAAATTCGGCGGTCCGCCCGTGCCCGGCTCTTAGACCAGTTCGATCCGGGCCATCGGGGCGTTGTCCCCGGAGCGATTCTCGAGCTTGATGATCCGCGTGTAGCCGCCCGGGCGGTCCTCGTAGCGAGGCCCGATCTCGTCGAACAGCTTCGAGGCCATTTCCCGGTCACCCAAGAACTTGACTACCTGACGGTGATTGTGAACCCCGCCCGCTTTGGCTTTGGTAATCATCTTCTCTGCGACAGGACGCATGGCCTTCGCCTTGGCCTGCGTGGTGGTGATCCCCTCAGCAGCGATGAGCGACGAAACGAGGTTGGCCATCATCAGCTTCTGATGTTGAGAACTACCGCCGAAACGACGCCCCTTGCGCGGTTTAGCCGGCATTGTT
>JAKZTU010000267.1:0-8634 GCA_047516945.1 Acidimicrobiales bacterium | reverse complement strand
AGGCAAAAGGTTGGCTTCAAGGGCTAGGCGATGCAGCTCAACAACAGGTATCGCTGAACCATCCGCGAGGCGGGGGTTGTCTAGTTGCTGTTTGATCACATCGAAATCAGCGATCACCAACAAATCAGTACCCGCAGACTTTCCGCTGGCGGGTTCACAAATCAGCTCAGCCAATGCGTCAGCCATCCGTTGTTGCGGCGTGGCTCGCTTGTTGGGGTCTTCACGGTGCGATAGCTGGCGTTCTTTAGCAGTCAACGCGGTAGCGATACGTGCCCCGGTGATCTGATCAAACTCGGCTGTCAACACAAACATGCCAGAGTCTGGTGATTCGAAGATACGTGCTTTGCGATTCTTGCGTTGACGATCCAACAAGGATTGACCATCATCATCGGCTTGGTCTTGTTGATGACGTTTCACGGTTCGGGCGAACTCATCAAAAGGCTCGGTGTTGGCTGCTTGCACCAACTCGGTCTCATCAATAGTGCTCTCAGATGACACACGAGCAATAAGACGCGCGTGACCTTGGGGAATCTCACCAGACGCCAACGCCTCGCTCGTCACAGGCAACTCCGCCAACCGAGCGGCTGTTTCAACATCACGTTTGGCCTCACGCTTCGAGACCTGCAACTCGTTACGAACCAAACGTTGCGCGTCGCCTTTGCTGTGACGACGGCTCAGTTCAGCCAACGCACGGGATTTCATCGCCGCCAGCCGAGACTCGGCACGACCCAACAGCTTCAACCGTGACCGCAACGCCTCATCAGACAACCCCTTCTCATCAACCCGGCAAACACACACGCCACCGACAACAGCGGTGCCGCAACCGACACCGGAAGCGGTGGGATCCAAGAGACCAGAGGTAGGAGCTAATTCCATGAACCAGACGTTACAGACAGGGTGTGACAGCATCCCCTGTGAACTATTGAAATATTATGAAAACATTGAAGACAGCACAAGTCTGGGCGTCAAGTTGCCCACACACGCAAACCGCACAACCAACGTGCAATACAAATAAGGCGAATCCGATCGGCTTTGCTTGCACAAGGAGTGGTAGCGGAATCTCCCCGGTGTCGATGAGCCGGTCTAGGGGGGTGGCGGGGATGGCCAGGAGTTCGAGATCCTCTAGGTCGAGAACCGAGCGAGTTGCTACGATGCCCCTCCACGGGGGTTACGGGCGGCGCGGGCGGCACGGACGATCCTCGAGGCGATGAAGGCAAGCCCGATAGCCACCGCACCAAGCGTCATGAACTGCGCCCAACCGCCTCGATCACCAGGACTCTGCGGTTTAGGCCCTGCGTCGGAGCAGCCAATGATTGTGCGACAGGTCGCAGCCGGGCTGATGCGTTCGGTACTCACAAAGGTCGCGCCGATATCCTCGCTGTGGACGTGAGTGCTGTGATCGTGAGCCACCTCTGAAGCACTCGCATCGACAGCGCTCACGTTGGAAGTAGGGTGATCATGGGTGCTGTGGTCGTGGCGGTTGGTCAGCCCGATAACGACAAGGATCGCTGCGGACACGATCACCAACAGGGCCGCGACCGTTGTCCTGTCAGTCAACAACGAGCGCCGCTCCACCTCCGCGTGGCTCTCCTGAGCTTGAAGTTGCGGGCGATCCGCGGCCTCGGTCATGACATCATGTGGGTGGGGTCAGCAACAGTCGAGGCATCGATGTAGGTGGGGCTCTCACCGCCGCCGTGCACTGGGATTGCGCAACCCGATACCCAGCGGGCCAAGGGCGACGCAGCAAACAAGACAACATCGGCTACTTCGGCAGGCGTTCCCATGCGCTTGAGCGCCAGGGTTCGGCCAACTGCGGCGATCCCTTCTTCGTCCCCGTAGAACAAGTGGGCTTGCTCGGTCACGATCATCCCTACTACCAGGGCGATCACACGGATCTTCGGTCCCCACTCGTGTGCCAGCGTTTCCGTCAGGTTCACTAAACCGGCTTTGGCCGCCCCGTAAGCCGCGCCCGCAGGGTTGGCTCGGGTCCCGCTGACCGAGGCGATGTTGATGATCACACCGCCGTTGTGTTGTGATTGCATCTGATCGTGCACAGCCTGAGCGAAAGTCAACGGTGCCAAGAGGTTGAGTGCAGTGATCTTGTAGTTGAAACGCGGTGACACGGTTGCACTGGCCGACGGAGGTGCGCCTCCAGCATTGTTGACGAGCACGTCTACCCGACCCGTTGCATCAACCGCCGCAGACACCACGGCCGCCACTTGGTCGGGATCTCGAACGTCGGCAGCAACGAAGAGTGCTTTGCGACCCTCGAACTCAACCGGGTCTTCTGGCGTGCTCCGAGCGCAGATCACCACGTCAGCGCCCTGCTCCAAGAAACGTGTGGCGATCACTCGCCCTAGACCTTTGGTGCCACCGGTGACGATGACCGTACGGCCGCTCATATTGAGAGAATCGTGGACCTCGGCCATGCCGTCACCTTATCGGTATGGATTGGTTGGACGAAAAGGCAAGAGGCCAAGACGCAACTAGTAACTGTGCGGGGTTAGGCACTGTGGGGTTGAGTGGAATACCGTCAGGTGGCCCCTGCGGCATCGGATTGGCGAGAGGAGCTTTCGTGGCAGACAAGCGAATGACCGAGGACGAGGTCATCAGCGAACTCCACAGCGGGATGACGCTCGGCATCGGGGGTTGGGGGTCTCGTCGAAAGCCGATGTCGCTGGTGCGCGCCATTCTGCGCAGCGACCTCTGTGACCTCGACATCGTCTCCTATGGCGGGCCCGATGTAGGGATATTGTGCGCTGCGGGCAAGGTCCGAAAAGTCACTTACGGTTTTGTGTCCCTCGACTCCATCCCGCTCGAACCCCATTTCCGGGTCGCTCGCCAAACAGGCGCCGTCGACATCTCGGAACTGGACGAAGGTGCCTTCTATCTGGGTTTGATGGCCGCCGCTCATCGCCTGCCCTTCTACCCGACGCGAGCGGGCTTGGGTACCGCGATGATGTCGGAGAACCCTGATCTCAAGACCGTCAAATCTCCCTACGACGACGGCGAGGAATTGGTCGCGATTCCAGCGTTTCAGATGGACGCGGCGATCCTCCATATGAACCGAGCCGACGCCAAAGGCAACGGTCAGTTCCTCGGACCTGATCTGTATTTCGACGACCTGTTTGCCATGGCTGCCGACAAGACCTTCATGTCGGCAGAGCAGATCGTTCCCACAGCACAGTTCCTGAGCGAAGGGTCGGTTCACACGCTGCGAATCCCGCGAACCCATGTCGACGGGGTGGTGCAAGCAGCCCAGGGTGCCCACTTCACCGAATGCCCCCCGGACTACCAGCGTGACGAGGCTTTCCAATCCACCTATGCGGCAACGGCTCGCGACCCTGAAGCTTGGGAGCAGTTCCGCAAAGACTGGCTGGAACTGGAATCACACGATGCCTACGTCAAAAAGCTCACAGAACGGAGCGCGCAATGACCGTCACCCTCGATGAGATCTGTGTTGTCGCTTTGGCTGAGGCGTTCAGGGGTGACGGCGAAGTCTTGTGCAACCCAATGGGGCCGGTGCCGGTAATCGCCGGGCGATTGGCTAGAGCCTCCTTTGAGCCAGACCTGATGCTGACGGACACGATTGCCTATGCGATCGAAGGCAATCTGGCTTTGGGCGGAGATCCGTCAACAGCGGTGATTGAGGCATACATGCCGTTCCGATCAGTCTTCGATCAGGCTTGGTCCGGAAAGCGGCATGTGGTGATGGGCGCCAGCCAGATCGATCAGCACGGCAACCAGAACTTTGCGGCCATCGGGCCATACCGCAAACCAAAAGCCCAGCTATTGGGCTTGCGCGGGGCACCGGGCAACCTGATCAATCACGCCACCACCTACTGGATCCCGAATCAAGCCCGGGCTTTCAGCGCAACGGTTGACGTTGTCTCGGCGCCAGGCTACGACCGCATTGCGCAGCTACCCGAAGCCAGCAGAAAACACTTCGAGATCCGACGGGTGGTCACCAACCTTGGGGCCTACGACTTCGAGACCCAAGACCGCAAGATGAGAGTCCGTTCGCTACACCCCGGGGTCACCCTAGAACAGGCACAAGAGGCCTCCGCGTTCGAACTTGCTGTCACCGGCGATGTCGGGGAGAGTCGGCTGCCCAGCGATGAGGAGCTGAGGCTGATCCGTGAAGTTTTTGACCCCAACGGCGTGCGCAAAGGCGAGTTTCGCTGATGGATCTTGAGCTTTCTCCCCGCTACCTGGAATTTCGCGACGAGTGCAGAACTTGGCTGCGCGACAACCGGCCGGCCGAACCGCTTTCGTCGATGGACTCGGCGGTGGGGTTTGAGCAGCATCGGCTCTGGGAACGCACCCTGTTCGAGGGAGGCTGGTCGGTACCGGCGTGGCCCGCGGCATATGGCGGGCGTGATTGCGATCTGATCGAGTGGCTGATCTATGAGGAGGAGTACTGGCTTTCTGGTGTGCCGGGTCGGGTAAGCGCCAACGGTGTGAGCTTGCTGGCTCCCACCATCTTCAACTTCGGCACACAATCCCAGCAGGACTATTTCCTTCCGAAAATGGCTAGTGGCGAGCACATCTGGGCTCAGGGCTGGTCTGAGCCGGAGGCCGGATCGGATCTCGCTGGGATCAAGACAACGGCGATCCGCGACGGTGACGACTATGTCATCAACGGCCAGAAAACCTGGTGCTCACGGGGCAAGTACGCAGACTGGATTTTTTGCATTGTGCGCACCGACCCAACCGCAGAACGTCACGCGGGCTTGAGCTATTTGTTGGTTCCAGCTGATGCACCGGGCATGACGCGCCGAACCATCGAACGCCTTGATCGCGAGTCGGGATTCGCGGAGATCTTCTTTGACGACTGCCGAGTCTCCGCGGATCATGTGCTCGGGGAACCGGGTCAGGGTTGGGCGGTGGCCATGGCGGCGGCGGGCTCCGAACGCGGACTCAGCTTGCGCAGCCCAGGTCGCTTCATGGCAGCTGCGGAGCGTCTGAGGCTGCTCGCCACAGCGAACGCTGCGACTGGCACAGCGACCGCTGCGACTGGATCAGCGTTGAACGAAACGGGCGGAGGTCTGGATGCACGCCTACGAGATGAGGTGGTTGACGCTTGGATCCGTGCCGAGGCCTATCGCTGGCAGACCTACTTTGTGGCCGCGGATTTGATGGCGGGTGGCGATCTTGGATCAGAAGCCAGTTTGATGAAGGTCTTTTGGTCTGAGATGGATCTTGAACTACATGCCACGGCCCTTCGGCTACTTGGTGACGAAGCCGAGGTGCCGAGCGACTGGCTCGACGGATACGTGTTCGCCCTGGGCGGGCCGATCTATGCGGGAACCAACGAGATTCAGCGCAACATCATTGCTGAACGCGTACTTGGTCTGCCTCGGAGGTAACGCAGGTGCAGTTTGCCTTCAGCGACGAACACGACATGTTC
Organism: Acidimicrobiales bacterium; assembly: GCA_047516945.1. GTDB lineage: Bacteria > Actinomycetota > Acidimicrobiia > Acidimicrobiales > Aldehydirespiratoraceae > VXYK01. The sequence goes on along the minus strand of JAKZTU010000267.1, from coordinate 3,224 downwards.
CGCGACACCGTGCGCGAGATCTTTGCCAGCGAGTGCAGCGCCGAGGCGATTCGAGCAAGCTGGGATAGCGATGACGGACGGATACCAGGCTTGTGGGCGACGCTTGCAGAGGTTGGAGTGCTGGCCATCATGGCCCCAACGGAAGCTGGTGGACTGGGTATGGACGAGGTGGCTTTGGTCCGTTTGCTTGAGGAGGCGGGTTACAGCGCCGTACCCGAACCGCTGGTGGAGCATGTGGCCGTGGCGGTTCCGGCGCTAGCCACCGCGGGTGCTTCTGAGTTGTTGGACGCGGCGATCAGCGGTGAGAGCACCTGTACGTTGGCCTTGGCTACAGGTGGCCCCAACGTCGTGGCTGCAACAGCGGCTGATCTTGTAGTGGCCGAACAATCTGGGTCACTTCTGGCGGTTGATACTGCGCTGTTGACTGTGACCGCCAAGGACTCTGTTGATCAGTCTCGTCGTCTTGCCGAGATCCGTTTTGATCCGGGTGCGGCGACTTTGCTAGCTGGTGCAGACGCGGCTCTGGCAGCTGATCGGGCTGCTCTTGGCACTGCGGCCCAATGTGTTGGTGTCGCTCGCCGTCTGCTTGACACCACAGTCGAGTATGTGAGCGAACGCAGACAGTTCGGGAAGCCCGTCGGGAGTTATCAGGCGGTCAAGCACCATCTGGCCAACGTTCGACTGGGGATTGAGTTCTCCGCTCCGCTGGTGTATCGAGCGGCATGGTCGCTTGCTCATTGCGGCGACGCGGATATGCGAGGCCGCGACGTGTCGATGGCCAAGGCGGTCGCGTCAGATGCCGTTGATCGCGCTTGTCGCGCGGCGTTGCAGTGCCACGGAGCCATCGGCTACACGTTTGAGTACGACCTACAGATTTGGCTGAAGCGAGGCTGGAGCCTGTCGGGAGCGTACGGCACTGCCACTCAGCACAGAGACCGGGTTGCCAGCGCCCTGGGACTCCTGCCCTAGCTACGATTCAAAACGTATGCAAACCGACCGGGATCCCGCAACCCAACAAGGTTCGATTGTCGACCGGGTCGAACGGGTGGTGATCGTCATGGCGATGGAGGCAGAGGCGGCACCGCTGCGACACGCTCTTGGAGCGCAACCCTTTCAGTCGCCAACCTGGGCTGCTGGCCTGCCTTGTCGGCTGTCGCATGCGCCCAAAGCAAAAGCGCGACCTGATGTGGTGCTTGCCGTTAACGGGACCGATCCGATCTACGGCGTCGATGCTGTTGGAAGCACTGCTGCGGCTCTCACCACTCACGTGGCCCTCAACTTGGATCGGCCCAGGCCGGATCTGGTTTTGTCGGTGGGAACAGCAGGCGGTTGGCTACGAGCAGGTGCTGAGATAGGCGACGCATTCCTGGTGTGGCCTCACTTCGCCTGTCACGACCGACGGATCCCGCTACCGGGCTTTGATGTCATGGGCAAGAGCGAACTTCCCGCAGCGGACCTGCGGAGTCACGCTTCAGCGCTCGGTTGTCGACTCGGCATCGTCACGACTGGCGACAGTTTTGACGAATCCCCGACCGACCGCGAGCGGATTGTTGCCAGCGGAGCAGAGGTCAAGGAGATGGAGGCTGCGGCTGTGGCCTGGGTTGGGCAACTTCACGGCGTCCCGGTAGGGGCGCTCAAGACGATCACTGATCTCGTCGACTCGCCAGTTGCCAGCGAAGCTCAGTTCGTTGAGAACTTGGCAACAGCAGCTGAAACGCTCCGCCGCAAAACTCTCGCTTTGCTCAAGCGCTTCGCCGTAGACAACCCGGACTGATTCCGGCTGATCAGGTTTCGCCGAGGTAGCTGGCGCGTAAGTGGGGGTTGGCGAGGAGCGCTTCGGCGGTGTCGTCGAGAACAACCCGGCCCGTTTGAAGCACCCAGCCGCGGTCTGCGATAGAGAGCGCCATGTTGGCGTTCTGCTCCACCACGAAAATCGCTACCCCCTGCGAATGGATCTGTTTGATCAGCTCGAAGTTGGTTTGCACCAGAGCGGGAGCCAACCCCATCGATGGCTCGTCCATCAACAGCACCTTCGGGTCAGACATCAGCGCTCGGCCTATCGCCACCATCTGCTGCTCGCCACCCGACAAGGTGCCGGCCTTCTGGCCGAGTCGTTCCTTGACCCGTGGGAACATCTCGAATATCCGCTCCAGGTCTGCGTCGATGGCCAAGCGGTCCGAACGTAGGAAAGCTCCCAGTTCGAGATTGTCCTTGACCGACAGCCGTTTGAACAGTCGCCGGTTCTCAGGAACCATCGTCACGCCCCGCTCAACTCGATACGAGATCGACTTGTCGGTGACTATCTCGCCGTTGAGCAGCACATCGCCGGTGGTGGGCGTCACCATTCCCAGCAAGGCTTTCAGCGTGGTCGACTTGCCCGAGGCGTTGCCCCCGAGCAGACACACCAACTCGCCGGGATAGATCGAGAACTCGACATCTTTGAGGATATGGACAGCGCCGTAGTGAGTGTTGACACCGCGCATCTCAAGCAGGGCGGTAGCGCCGTTGCCGTCGCTCATGCGGATTCCTTGGCGGGGCGTCCGAGGTATGCCTCGATGACATCTGGGTTGGTCGACACTTCCTCATAGGATCCATGGGCGATGGTCTCGCCGTGGTCAAGCACCACGACTCGATCGCTGACGTCACGTACGACGCTCATGTCGTGTTCGATCATCACGATGGTGAAGCCCCAGTCGCTGCGAAGCTCACCAATTAGTTGGGTTAATGCCGCGGATTCCTTCGGGTTCATGCCGGCAACAGGTTCGTCGAGCAGGATGATGGTCGGTTTGGTGGCCATTGCCCGGGCGATCTCCAGCCGCCGCCGATTTGCATACGACAGCACGGCGGCGGGTTGATCAAGCCGGTAACCCACCAGGCGGGTACCGAAGAAGCTCAACACCTTCTCACCGTGTTCGCGGATTTCTTGTTCTTCTCGTTTGAACGGGCGTGTCTGAAACAGCGCGCCCCAAATTCCTTGCCGGGTGCGGCAGTGCTGGGCGACCATCACATTTTCGAGGATGGTCATGTTGGCGAACAGGCGAACATTTTGGAAGGTGCGCGCTATTCCCGCAGCGGTGATTTGGTTGGGGTCCAGACCCAACAGTGACTCGCCTTTGAAGATGATGTCGCCAGATGTCGGTGTGACCATCCCAGAGATCATGTTGAAGAAGGTGGTCTTGCCCGCGCCGTTGGGTCCGATGACCGACACGATCTCGCCTTCGTCG
>JAKZTU010000266.1:0-5618 GCA_047516945.1 Acidimicrobiales bacterium | reverse complement strand
GTGTTCAACGACGCCGATCTCGAAGCCGCCGTCGAGGGCGCCATGGTCGCCAAAATGAGGCACTCGGCGGAGACCTGCACAGCCGCAAATCGCTTCTACGTGGAGTCCGGTATTGCCCAAGAGTTCACTTCCGCACTCGCTGAGGCCATGGGCGCTATCAAGGTCGGCAATGGTTTTGACGAGTCAGTCACATGCGGACCCATGATCAACGCGCGTGCCATTGAAGACATCGACGGGTTGGTGAAAGGGGCGGTCGCCGCCGGTGCTCACGCGGTTATCGGAGGTGGGCCGGTCGAGGGTCCCGGTTTCTTTTATGAGCCGACGGTTTTGGAAGGAGTCGATCATGGTTTTCCGATCGCTCGGGAGGAAATCTTCGGGCCGGTCGCTCCGGTAATCCCTTTCTACGACACCGACGCGATGATCGATCAGGCAAACGACACCGAGATGGGACTCACCGGCTACGTCTATACACGTGACCTGGCCCGAGGACTAGATGTCAGCGAACGCATCCACGCCGGAATGATCGGTCTCAATCGTGGCGCGGTGTCTGACCCAGCCGCTCCTTTCGGGGGCATGAAGCAATCAGGTCTGGGCCGCGAGGGGGCCAGCGAGGGGATCTACGAGTTCTGTGAAACTCAGTACATCGCCACCAACTGGTGACTCGGTCTGGCCAACGATTCCGTTCGCTCAACGAGGACTTACCCCAATACGAAACGCTGGAGTTCTTCGTCGAACACGAACAGCGCCGTGCCTGCGTCGATGTAGTCGCGCTTGCCTGGGCCGAGGGAACCGCCGAGCACACCAGTAACGGTGAACGCCCCGATCTCATCTGCCGCGGCGTCAAAGGATTCGTTGGTGAGGTCGGGTCCAGCAAGTTCAGCGACCGCCTTGAAGAGTTCAAGTGCTTGACAGGAGCGAACGATCAGACCGATAACGCCGGTTCGCAGATCCTCTGGGCGCAACTCGACGGGGGCGTCGTCGTCGAACGCGTTGTCGAAGGTGTCGATGCATTCCTTCACGCCGGCCTGACCAGCTTCATACAAGTCCGCGTTGTCCGCCGGCACGATGGCGATTGAACCAACGAGCGCTTCGGCCCCATAGCCGAAGCCCTCAAGCAGGCCAAGGTCAGTGCCCGGAGCGTCGGTTATGACATACGCGCCATCCCAACCGTTGCGCGACAACGCGCCAGTGGTCGGAACTGCCGCACCGGGCACGGCAACCACCGCATCGGCACCTTCCGACGCCCATCTCTCAAAGTTGACATCCATCTCATTGTCAATAGCGAACTGATCGGACGACGGACTCTGAAAGTTCGTAACCGACACAACTTCGATACCAGCGTCCCCCAAGATCTGGCTCATCGTGTCGGCCAACTCGATTGTGGTTGGGGTCGCCGACAGCGCGACCTTGCGATCTTGGAGCCGACCAGAGTCGATCAGCGTGGCTAGTTGCGCCTCTACGGCGCGCTCGGCAAGGGGAAGGAAACCGATCATGGGGGCAACAGACTGTTCGAAGATCTCGGGCTGCGTCTGGTACGTGTTTATTGTGATTGTGTCGTGCAGCAGCGTGTAGCACAGCGGAGTCTCATTGCGAATAACGCCCATCGCAACGAACACTTCTTCGTCTTCGGTAAGTTCAACACACGCTGCTTCTTGTGCCACCGCGTCGACAGGGCTCACACCGATCGTCACAAGTTCGATCATGCGACCAAGCACACCGCCTTGCGAGTTGATCGTGTCCGCCGCCACCTACCAGATCAAGGTTGCTTCGTGGCTCGGTTCCCAACCAATAAAGGTCACGTCCGAATAGGGCACACCGATCTTGATGCTCTCGGCGGTGACTCCCCGATGCGAAGCAGTCAACACGATGGGTGCTTCGGTCGTTGTCGTGGGTGCCGCCGTCGTCGTGGGTGTCTCTTCTTCTTCTTCGGCCGCGGGCGCCTCGGTGGTTGCGGGCGCTTCAGTTGTCTCGGGCGCCTCAGTGGTTGCAGGTGCCTCGGTCGTAGTGGTCTGGTCGCTCGTCTCACCGCCGTCGTCGTCACCGCCGCACGCGGCAGCGAGCAGTGCGAGCGCTAGCAAGACGATGACTACGGGATTCCGGCGTGGACGACGCGGGTTTTTGGACATTTTTCCCCCAAGTTGAAATGTCGGAGCCGACTCGGCATCAGGAGCCTAGCCCATTACTATGATTGGCGAAAGTCACAATCTTCCTAACTGAGAACTACGTTTCCGCTCCAGTCTGAATTGAGTCAATCTGACCGGCACCGACCGTTCAATGGCAGGTCTGGCCCAGGCATATCGCATGAAACCGCCCGAATGCCGGAGACTAGGAATGTGACTTCTATGTTGAGAAACGAGCACAACGGGTTCCGTTGGACTGCAATCCTGATAGCGCTGGTCTTGCTGGCCGCCGCGTGTGGCGGCGACGACGAGCAAGACGACCAACCCCTCGATGAATCGACCGACGAGGCCGCGACTTCCACGACCTTGGAACCATCAAGCGAGCCCACCTCGGTGGTGATCGGCTTGGAGCAGGAACTCACCAACTTCAACAACCTGACCGCTGGCGACAACCTCCTGGCCGGCCGACAGATCATCCGGGCTGTCTGGCCGACATGCGTTCGCACTCTTCCAAACTCGACCTTCGAGCCGTACTTCTGCGAGTCGCTGCCGACCATCGTCAACGAAGACCCATTAGTGGTGGAGTACAAACTGCGCGCCGACGCCAACTGGAGCGATAGCACCCCCGTCAGCTCTGACGACCTGGTTTTCTACTTTGAGAACTGCAACGAGCCCTCAGACGACTGCGCCGCCACTGCTGGTTTCGACAGCGCCGAACTTGAGGTGGTGGACGACAAGACCGTACGGCTGAGCTGGCCTGAGGGTCAGCCCTTCGTGGAGTACATCGCACTGTTCTCCGGTCCGTTTCCGCCCGCGCACCTGGGCCTGGACTGGACCGAGGGTTTCCAGGAGGATCCCATCTTGGCCGCCGGCCCCTATCAGGTCGACGAATACAATCCGGGCAGCGATATGACTTTGGTGCCCAACCCCACCTGGTTCGGCGACGGCCCCCACATCGACGAAGTCACCTTCCGTTTCATCAGCGATGTCGGCAACCTTCCACTCGCCCTTGAAAATGGCGAGGTCGATGTGATCTACCCCCAACCCCAGGTCGACTTGGTCGATCAGATCGCCGGTCTCGACAGCGTGGCTTCCACGATCACCTTCGGACCCACTTGAGAGCACATCACATTCAACACCGCGACGGTGCCCCCCGAGGTTCGGCGTGCTGTCGCTCTGGCGTTGGACCGCGAACTTATCGTGGCCGCGCTCATGCGCCCCTTCTCTGACGGTGCGGAGCCGCTGGGCAATCGGGTCTACATGAACGGTCAAACACAGTACCAGGACAACACCCCTACAGAGTTCCGCACCCGCGATGTCAGCGCAGCCCGCGCCGCGTTGGAGCAGAGCGGTTGGACCGAGGGTGACGACGGGGTCTACACCAAGGACGGGAGACGTCTGAGCCTGCGGATTCGCACCACCGGTGGGAATCCGCGCCGAGAACAGTTCCAAGAACTCGTGCAGAACCAACTGGGGGAAGCGGGGATCAAGATCACCATCGACAACTTGCCCGGCGGAGAGATATTCGGCCCGGTGTTCGGTTCCGAGAACGACCCGCCAGGCCCTCCAGGTGATTTCGACCTTGTGATTTTCGCCTGGGTTGGCGGACCCCTACCCGCCAGTTCGACCCTGCAGTACTTTGGAACCGGAAGCGACAGCAATCCCGGCGATTACGTCGATGAACAGGTCAACGACTTGTTGACCGAAGCCACATTCACCTTGGACCTCGATCGGCAAGCCGAATTGCTCAACCAAGCCGACGCTTTGATGTGGCAGTCCCTGCCGAGCGTTCCAGTCTACCAGCTTCCCTTCTTCCTGGCATGGAACGACGCCCTCGACAATATCGAGGACAATCCCACCCTGGAGAGCTTCACCTGGAACCTGGAGGATTGGATCTTCTCCTAACCCGCCACCCAGCATCCAGCGATATAAAGTTGCGGGTCAGTGCTCGGGTACGCAACGCGCAAGCTACTGATTTCAATACCAGTCTTGTTCTTCGCGACCTTGGTGGCGTTCCTGCTGGTTGCGACCGTAGATCCAATCGCCGAGCGGCGGGTCTTCTTGTTGTCTCAACCCGGCGGCGCTGAGCAGGTCGCCCGTCTCGAAACCTCTCTCGGCTTGGACAAGCCGTTGATCGAGCGATACGGAAGCTGGCTGGGTGACCTGTTTCGCGGAGATATGGGCTCCTCCACCGAGAATGGCCGTGCAGTTACAACGCTGCTGGGCGAAGCCGTTCCGGTGACCATGCGGTTAGTGGTCGCCGCCACTGTGATCTCGGTGATTTTCGGGGTGGCCGTCGGAGTGATCAGCGCGGTGCGCAAATACAGCGTTTTCGACAATGGGCAGACGAAGTCTCGGCGATCATCGACGTGGCGAACACCGGTAACACCGAACACCGCAGTGTGATCGCGTGGGGGTTCAGGTCGAAGGGGGGAATGCAACCCTTAACCCACGCCACGGCAGCGGCTGGGTCCCGCTACCGGAGGCGGCCTGAACCGGTCCCCCGGATACGACTCGTACGGCAGCCCGCATCGAGTGAGACCTTGGCAATTGTTGCCAAAGCGCTATACTGGTGGTCATGACCACGATGAACGTGTCACTCCCAGACGAACTCAGGAGCTTCGTCAATTCCCAGGTCAACCATGGCAACTACGGATCGACAAGCGAATACGTGCGCGATCTAATCCGCCGCGACCACGACCGCCGCCAACTCCGAACCGCACTGCTCGAAGGCGCCCGCTCCTCCATCGCCGGCCCCGCCGACGCCGCCTACTTCGCATCACTCAGAGCCCGAGCCGAAACCGACAGCTGAGCACACACCAGTGCAAGCCGACATCCGCGCCCTCGCCGCAACCGACATCGAGGCCGCGGTGACCTACTACCGCTCCGAAGCCGGCCCCACAACCGCGCTCGACTTCGTCAACGCGCTTGAAGCCGCGATCAACCACCTCTGCCAACATCCGCTCACTGGATCGCTCAGATTCGCCTTCGAACTGGAGATCCCAGATCTGCGGAACTGGTCCCTCCAGAAGTTCCCCTACCTCATCTTCTATGTCGCCGAAGACGACCACATCGACATCTGGCGCGTCCTACACGCCCGACGAGACATCCCGGCCTACCTAGCGCCAGACCCACACCCACCGGGGTGATCATGGCACGGTGGTCACATCATCGCCGTCAGCCTCGGTGGCTTTGCGTCGGGGCCAATCCTCTTCCCCCAGTCGGCGAATTTCAACCAGTCCGCGTTTGCCCACCTTGAGCACGGATGGCGCGACGCGCTCCGCGACGGCGTGACAGTTGGCGTTGATATCGCCTGTGGGGGCCGGAAACTGCGTCGTGATGGTTGACCAGGGCAAACGCGCCTCCATCCTGAGCGTGCCGAGAACGCGTCGCTGCAGGTCACAGCATTGGCGGCCGGTATCGTCACCGGCTGTGTCATCGATCCTCTCGCACATGTTTCGGCTGCTGATCGCTCGTCTCGGGCTGCTGTTGGTGTCT
>JAKZTU010000265.1:0-6496 GCA_047516945.1 Acidimicrobiales bacterium | reverse complement strand
ACTTCGCCGACAAGCCTCATCCGCCCTTTGGACCTTTGGCGGTTCACATCAACCGTTAGGGTGACTGCGGTGATCACGACCACTTCCGACACCGCAAGGATTCAGCGACGAACGCTGATCGTGCTGATGTTGTCGGTCGGTCCAGCAGGCATGGGCATGGCCGGTGGTTTTTCGGCAACCAGCCTGGCAGCCGAGGACATCACCAACAACGACGCTTTAGCCACGCTGGCTGCCACGATGATCAGTATCGGCGGTGCCGTCGCGGCGATCCCGCTGGCCCGCTACATGACCGCCAACGGACGGCGCGGTGGTTTGCGGATCGGTTGGACGGTCGCCGGTATCGGGTCTCTTGTAGCTTTCGTTGCGGTCCTTGCCGACAACTTCGTGCTGTTGCTCGCAGGAGCCTTCGCGATCGGTGTCGGCAACGGCACGAACCTGGCCGCTCGCTATGCCGCAGCCGATCTAGCCCTTCCAGACCGTATGGCCCGCACCATCGGCGTGCTGGTATGGGCATCGTCGATCGGTTCCGTTCTCGGCCCTACTGTTGCCCTCGGACCTACCGGCTGGTTCGCAGAACAGATCGACCTGCCTCGTCTGTCGGGTCCGTACCTCATGGGTGCACTGGTATTCGCTGTCGCCGGATTCGTTGTGCACATCAAACTCCGCCCCGATCCTCTGATCTTGGCGACGCAGCTGTCTGGGTCCGGGCCAAACGCACCGGCGCTCGTGGAACGGCGCGGTATGGCCGTGAAGCCAGGGATCGTTGACAGCTTCGCTGCCATCGCACGCCACCAAAAGGCGTTGATCGCGGTCGCGGCCATGGCCGTTGGTCAGGCTGTGATGGTTGCGATTATGACGGTTACTCCGCTGCACATGGACGACGGCGAACACGAGACTCAGATAATCGGGTTGGTCATCAGCTTTCACATCGTCGGGATGTTCTTTTTCGCTCCTGTGGTCGGTTGGTTCGTCGACCGTCTACCTTCTGCGGCCATGGTGGCCTCTGCTGGGGTGATCCTGTTCGTGGGTGGTGAACTGGCATCACACACCGACCCATCCGACAGTCTCGGCGTGTTCATCGGGCTGTTCTTGATCGGTCTGGGATGGTCGTTTGCCATGATCGCCGGGAGTTCCCTACTCACAGGGGCGTTTCCCGCACACGAACGGGCAAATGTGCAGGGAGCGGCTGATTTTACGATGGTGGCTTCAGGGGCAGTGGCCGGGCTCGCTTCGGGCGTGATCGTCGAGATAAGCAGCTTCGGAAGTCTCAGCCATTGGGCCGGGGTAGCCGCTTTGAGCCTGTTAGCCGCCGCCCTCTACCCCCTGGCCACCAAAACCCGCCGAAACTACTCGCAGTCTCGTTCCTAGATGCTGCACAACAGATCGTCTCGTTCTTTGGGTGCACTCTTGGCCGCGCTACTAATGCTGTCGAACTGCGGAACCAACGACTCTGCACTAGAACCTGAACAACCGGAATCACCCACACCAGTAGAGTCTGTCGATCCGCCGTCGACTAGCCCCGCTACGACTTTGCTGCGAGATGGCAATGGTATGGACGGCGATCCCGATAACTCCCGCGACCGAGGCTTGCAACTGCCAAAATTGCTGGCCCTTCGCGTAAGCGTGGGATGAGGGGTTGCTGGAACCGGTCGGCTGGTCACGTTATCAGCAGGCCGCGGGTTTCGAAGTTGGTGGGGTTGGTGAAGCCGTGGGCGGTGCGCCGCAGCACTTGGAGCAGGTTGTTCGTGCCCTCGATGCGTCCGTTGCTGGCCCGTCCGGCACAGTGCCAGGCGAAGATCTCGTCGGACCAGGCGATGATGGCGTCGACGATGTCGTGGAACTCGGGCAGCTCTCCGGTCTCGTAGAGGTCGCAGAACCGTCCGAGCGCTTCGAGGGCGCTGTGGTGGTCGCCGGCGAGGTAGAGGCCGTGGAGCTCCTGGAGGGCCTGCCAGCCGGATCTTAGCCGTGGGTGGGCGTCGAAGAGGGCCCTAGGCGGGCCCGGTCGGCGTCGGTGAGGGTGTCGGCGCGGCGCAGCAGCGCGAAGCGGGCCCGGAAGACCTCGGGCTCGAAGACGGGCTTGACACCGGGCGGCTCGCGGCGCTGGACATCGCGGCGCACCTGTGTGAGCCCCGCTGAGAACCACCGGATCACATAGAAGCGGTCCAGCACATATCGGGCGTGCCCTAGGTGGGCGTCGACGGCAGAGCGGTAAGCGCGCGAGCCGTCTGTGACCACGACTCGCACGCCTCGACACCAGCTTCTTCCCTGTGCGATGAAGAACCCCGACAGCGCAGCCGCGCCGCGGTGCGGCACCATCGCCAGGGTACGCCCGGTGTCGGCGTTGACGATCACCGTGACGTAGCGGTGCCGGCGCCGCATTGAGGTCTCATCGACAGCACCCGGCAACGGCGGCCTCTGCGACGTTAGGCCACCAGATCTGCCCATGACTTCACCAGCGCCATCACCACATGCCAGCTGAGTCCGTGCCGGCGCGCTGCCGCGACGTCAGTAAATGTGATCAGGATCACTCAATAATCGTGACAGTCGATTCTCAACTCTTCTTCCAATCCACGAACTTGAAGTGGATGGGAACATTGCAGACATGGACTTGGAACGCGGATGGCTGCTGATCACTCTCACCGACGGTCGGATGGGCACCATCGATTTCACGACTGGCGAATTTTCTGTTATCGGCGACGGCATCACCCACACCGTCTGGATGGGATAGGGCATACCCGAAAGCCAGCAAGCCCACCAGCCCGAGTTGTCAACGTTTGCGGGTGGGGGGCTGTACGTACTACCAGCCGAACGGGGCGGTTGCTGAGTGGCATGTAGACGTCGGGAAGGGATCAAGGGCCGAGCGCGGCGATCGGTACCAGGGCAACGCCGTCATCCTCGCGGGCTATGCGAAGTCCGGTGTGCTCGTCGGGTGCGTTCACCCCGAACACTGCCAGCAGCTTGGCGGGCGGGCGCTTGCCCGCCTCCTGCGCCCGCCGGGCGAGGAGCTTAAGGACCCGCTTGGCCTTGTCTAGCGAAACGCGGTTGCAGCTCAACTTTACCTCCACAGCAACCCACGACCCGTCGCGATTCTCCACTACTGCGTCCACCTCGAACTCGCTCTCCGCGTAGTAGCGCACCTCTGCATTGTTGGCGTCGGCGTAGGCCCGAAGGTCGCGCATGACCAGCGACTCGAAGGCACTGCCCATGAACTCGGACTCCTCCAGCAGCCGGCGGGGGCCGACCCGCAAGACTCCCGTGGCCACCGAAGGGTCGGACAGAAAACGCTTGGGTCTGACCCTCATCGCCTGTTTCGAGGCGGGCTGGAATCCCCACGGCCAACAGTCCTCGCGCACATACACGTTCTCGAAGGCATCCAAGAACGCCGGGAGCGTCTTGCGGTCCAACGGGGGCACCGGCTCACCCGAGGCCGTGTCACGAGCCAGTGCGCTGACCGACGCCGCGGTGCCGATGTTGCGGGCCAGGGACCGCAATACCCGCCGGGCAGTCTCGGTGCTGCGGTAGGGGGCCGAGTCGATACTGCGCCTGATGTCGATGTTGCACATGGCATCCACATACGCCTCGACATAGCTGAGCGCCTGCTCCAACGGCATCTTCAGCGAAGCTGGCCAACCGCCCCGACAAATCGCCTCGGCCACCTCCAAGCGGGACAGGGTCAGTTCCGCAGCCGCGTCCGCGGGCTCCCCCCGCAGCATGGCGGCCAACGACACCGCACCGTTGGACATACCGCTCTCGTAGGAGGAGAACGTCCGCAGACGCAGCGACGCGAGCCTGCCCGCGCCTGAGTGGCGGATCGGGTTGTCGGGCAGCGTCGACGAGCCGGTCAATATGAACTGACCCGGTGCGCCTGCGCGCCGGTCGCTCTCCCGCCGCACTGCGTTCCACAGCGCCGGGGCAAGCTGCCACTCGTCGACCAGCAAAGGCGGAGCTTGGTCCAAAAGAGCACTCAGCGCGCCCGCAGAGGCACCAGTCAGGTCCACCTCGTCCATTGCCAACAACGACGATGCCGCTTGGCTGCCCGTGGTGGTCTTGCCACACCCCCGAGGGCCCTCGATGACGACCGCCGGCGAGTACCGCAACGTGTCCCGCAGCCTGACATCGAGTAGCCGCGGCAGGTAGTGTCCCTGCTCCGTAAGAGTCACACAAATAGACTACCCAATATATTGGGTGATGACTACCCAATATATTGGGTGATATAGGGCTCAGTAGGACTTCGGCAGACCGAGTACCTTGTTCGACACGAAGTTGAGCACCATCTCCTGGCTGACAGGGGCGATCTTTATCAACCGCGCTTCTCGCCAATAGCGCTCCACGTCATACTCCTTGGCGTAACCGAACCCGCCGAGTGTCTGCACAGCGCGATCCGCGGCATCGAATCCTGCTCCCGCGGCCAAGTACTTCGCAAGGTTGGCCTCCTCGCTGCAGTTCAAGCCGTTGTCGTAGCGCCACGAAGCCAGACGGATCATCTGTTCTGCAGCCCTCAGTTGGGCATGGCTGTCGGCCAGCGGGAACGCCAAACCCTGGTTCTTCCCGATAGGTCTACCGAAGACGACGCGTTCTTTGGCGTAACTCGCTGCTCTGCGAAGCGCCACCTTGCCGATGCCGAGCGCTTCGGCTGCGATCAGGATCCGTTCAGGGTTGAGGCCATCAAGGAGGTAGCGAAATCCTTCGCCTTCGTCACCGACCCGACGCGACACCGGTACGCGCAAACCGTCATAGCGGACCTCGCACGACACCACCGCGTTACGGCCAACCTTGGGGATCGGCTTGATATCTACAGCTTCATCTTTGAGGTCGACTAGCAACAGCGTCATTCCCCCAGTAGGTCTATCGCACTCCTCTTTGGGTGTGGTTCGTACCAGAAGCAGGCAGACATCGCAGAACGGGGCTTTGGTCGTCCAAACCTTCGCGCCTCGCACCACGTACTCATCGCCGTCGCGCTCGGCGCGGGTCTTGATCGATGTGGTATCGCTCCCGGCATCCGCTTCTGTGACACCGAAAGCCGTGTGAAGCGTGCCGTTGGCCACCCCTGGGAGGATCTGGAGGGCGAGTTCTTCGCTGCCGTACTTGCGGACCGGTTCCATGCCGAACATTGAGAGATGAATAGCCGAGCAACCGTTCATCGCCGCTCCAGACGCGGCAACCTCCTCGAGCACGATGGATGCCTCGGTGATGCCTTGGCCACCACCCCCGTATTCTTCGGGTATCGCAATACCAATCCAGCCACCCTGCGCCATCGCTTGGTAGTACTCCCAAGGGAACTCGTGATTCTCGTCGCATTCACGCCAGTAGGCGTCTGGGAACTGCCCACAAACTCGCCGCACCCCCTCGCGGATCGCCTCATGGTTCTCGTTCGGCGTGAAATCCATGGGTTATTTTCGGGTGGGGGGATGCACGTATTGCCAGCCGAAACGGCCTTTGATGCAGAGGTGGCCGTGGGTCACGGAGTGATCTGCTGGTGAGGTGACCTTCACAATCTGGTCGTCTTGAGTGTGCAACTCAAGGTTGCAGCCAACACCGCAAAACGAACAAACAGTTGTGGTGACATCTTGTTCAGCAGGACGCCACTCCCCCGCTGCACGCATATCGAACTCGGTCTTGAACTGGATCGCCCCGGTCGGACACACCCCGATGCAGTTGCCGCAATAAACACACGCCGAATCAGGCAGCACAGTGTCGAACTCTGTGGAAATCCGAGCGTCGAAGCCACGTCCGCTCACCGCGATCGCAAAGGTGTGCTGCGCGTCGTCGCCGCAAGCCTCTACACACTTGTAGCACAGCACACACTTGTCGTAGTCACGGATGTAGAGGTCATCCTGGATCTTTGGTTCCTCGCTGATCCGTTCGGCCGGCAGGTCCGGCTGGTCGTAACGATCCGGGTCAGCGCCGTAGTAACGCATCCACTCAGCCAATTCGGTTGCCTGGCTCAAGTCGACGCTTGAGCCGAGGAACTCAAGCACCATCTTGCGGCTGTGACGAACCCGAGGGGAATCGGTCTGCACCACCATCTGATCTTCAGCCGCGCGGGCACACGAAGGAACAAGCGCTCGTGACCCTTCCACCTCCACCACGCAGACCCGACAGACATTGACGGGGGTGAGGTTCTCGGCCCAACACAGGGTTGGCGTGTCGATCCCCGCGGATTCACAAGCCTTGTGTATCGAAGTACCTTCAGGAACCGACACAGCCTGACCGTTGATGGTCAGGCTCACGCTCACTTCAGTGATCGTCATGGCGCACTCCTTCGGGCAAAAGGCCAAGGTCCATAGCAGAATTGATAGCCGAAGCCGCGGTGTGGCCGAGTCCGCAAATGGAAGCGTCAACCATCACCTCGGCGATGTCGTCTACCAAGCTACGGCGCTGCTCGGACAAAGAACCCTTCGCTTGGATCTGCACCATCGTCTCGAACTGCCGGACAGTGCCGACACGGCACGGCACGCACTGACCACACGACTCGTTCTTGAAGAACTCCGCGATG
>JAKZTU010000264.1:0-3317 GCA_047516945.1 Acidimicrobiales bacterium | reverse complement strand
CTCAACGAGCTCGCTCAGGCCGACGGTCCGCTGCGGGGTCTGGCCCACTGGGAAACCAAGACGATTCTCCACACTCTTGCGCCGGAAAACGAAGGCTGCGTCGGTCGTAGCGTCGGCGAGATCGCACAAGAACGGGGCCAGGATGCCTGGGATACCCTCTGCGACATCGCCCTTGCCGATGATCTCGAAACCTCTTTCGGCAATCCTGCCGGAGACGACCCCGACGAGGATTGGGAAGCCAGGGTTGAGATCTGGCGGGACCAACGTGCGGTGATCGGAGCTTCAGACGCCGGAGCTCATCTCGATTTGTTCTTGAGTTCCAACTACGCCACTCACATGCTGGGTGAAGCTGTAACGAAGAGGCAAATGCTCAATCTCGAAGAAGCGGTCCACCTCCTCACCGAAGTGCAAGCAAACCTATACGGCCTCGTCGACCGAGGCGTGCTCAGAAAAGGCGCGTTCGCCGATGTGGTCGTGCTCGATGAAACCCAAGTGAACTCGCAGCCGCTGACTGTGCGAACCGATCTTCCCGCTGGCGCATCCCGGCTATATGCAGAGGCCACTGGCATCAAGCATGTGTTGTGCAACGGAACCGAGATCGTACGCGAAGGCCAGTTCACGGCGGCTCGGCCAGGCACAATTTTGCGCTCCGGTCGAGACACCAACGGACCGGCTCTCGACTAAACGGCTCAACTCAGCGAAGCGCTCAGATCAATGAGTTGCAACTTCGGGGGCGCCGACCCGATCGGCGATTGCCTGGCTTGAGCGATCCAAGACGATAGCCATCATCACGATGGCGAACCCAACCTCAAACCCAAGGCCGACTTCGCTGTTTTTGACAGCTGAAATAGTCTCGAAACCAAGTCCTCCACCACCTACAAGACCTGAGATGATGACCATGGCCAAAACCAACATGATTACCTGGTTGACTCCCGCCATGATTGTTCGGGCGGCCAAGGGAATCCGCACGCCGAACATTGTCTGACGAGGCGTCGCCCCGAACATCTGAGAAGCCTCGACGCTTTCGGTGGGCACCTGTTTGATGCCTAGCGCGGCGAGACGCACACCAGGCACGATGGCGTACAGAATTGAGGCTATTAGTCCTGGCACCACCCCGATGGTGAACAGCGTCACCGCCGGAATGATGTAGACCAGCGAGGGGATCGTCTGCAGAGCATCGAGAACGGGGCTGAGGGCAGCCTCCATTCGGCGGTGGCGTCCCGCTGCGATACCGACCGGTATTGCCAGCAAGATCGACAGCACCACAGCCGCCACCACTTGCACAAAGGTGTCGATGGACAACTCCCACATGCCAATCAACAAGATCGAACCCATCGCGCAGACGTTGAGAAACGCCAGCCTCCAACCTTTCAACCATGCGCCTAGGGCAGCTGCCGCAGCGATCACTACCGGCCAAGCAACCGAATCGGTCAAATAGTCGCGCACCGGCACGTAGTACCAGGACACCACCGTGTCGTTGAAGGTGCGGGTGAACCAGCGCAGGTTGTCGCGAGCCCATTTGACTCCGTCATCGATCGGGTCGAACGCTCGTGTTTCCCACATCTCTGGGAAGGAGACGTAGTTGGCAGTGCGGCCAACGATGATGAGACCGACTACGCCGGAAACACAGAGCAACACCGTGCGCCGTGAAGGTGCTGTAGCCCTGTCTTGGCCGACAACAGCCCTACCGAGACGATCAAGAACAGCCGCTATGGCAACCACGGCCAACCCAGTGGCGACACCTCGACCGGTCCGGCGCTGGCTCAAAGTATCCATCACCGACTGCCCCAGCCCGCCCGCACCGAGCAGGGTCGCCAAAACGACGATCCCCAACGCCATCATGATCGTCTGGGTGACTCCCGCCATGATCGTCGGCAATGCCATGGGAATCTGCACTTTGCGCAAGGTTTGCCAGCGGGTGGCGCCAAACATCGTTGACGCCTCCACCGATTGCTCAGCGACGCCGCGGATACCGAGGGTCGTCAACCGCACCACAGGCGGAAGGGCATAAATCACTGTCGCCAGCGTGGCGGGCACTGGACCGATCCCAAAGAACATCACCATCGGCACGAAATAGACGGGGGCAGGGATCGTTTGCATGGCGTCGAGCACCGGCCTGATCGCAGTATCGAAGCCTCTCCGAAAAGCCGCCAGGATTCCGACCGGAACACCGATGATGATCGACAAAACAATCGCCATGCCCATCAGAGCCAACGTCTCAATTGTCACCTCCCAAAGGCCCACCAAGCCCGGATAGATGATCGCCAGCGAAGCCGCCACTGCCGATTTCCAGGCTCGTGTTCGGGCTATGTACAAAAAGATGGCGATGGGAATAACGAACCAGGGAACCCAGAGCAGAGTGTCCTCGATCGTTTCGAGACCGGATCTCACTAGCAACGTAAGCGGTCGAAAAAAGACTGTGAAGAGCCAATTGCTGTTGCGATTCTGTTGAGCCCAGCGAGAGAACCGGTCCAGAGGATCTGAAAACGTCTCGTCGAGGTGCTCGGGTAGTTCGGTCCCAGCGAAGATCAATTGCAACCCAACAAGCGCGAGCGGAACAACAACCCACAAAGCGCGTCGCTGCCAGTCGACCGCCGGGTAAGGAGATGCCGGCTCCAACGGCGCAGACGCAGTCACGGCTGAGGTTGGATCAGGCGGGTCACAGCCGAGCGGTCAATGCGACCTATCGCAGAGTTCTGCTCATCGAGTACAGCAATATCGTCTGTATTTGCCACCAGTAGGGGTAAAACCGCTTCGAGGCTCTCGGTGGCAGGGACGCCGTGTTGGGGAGCGGATCCGTCGAGTTCTTCGAGCACATCGCCAACTCGCAGTACTTTGACTCTGGGCACTCCCTTGACGAACTCCTCCACATATTCCGTTGCTGGGTTCATTATCAACTCTGCAGCTGTTCCGACTTGGTCGAATTCGCCATCTTTCATTACGGCGATACGGTCACCGAGCTTTATCGCTTCGTCGAAATCATGGGTAACGAAAATAATCGTGCCGCCTATCCCAGCTTGAATACGCAGCAATTCATCTTGCATGTCCCGGCGGATCAGCGGATCTAGAGCCGAGAATGGTTCGTCAAAAAAGAGCACGGTCGGTTCAACCACGAGAGCTCGGGCCAAACCGACACGTTGTTGCATTCCCCCCGAGAGCTGGTGCGGATAGTTGTTGCCGTAACCCTCAAGACCGACCAAGTTGAGCATTTCGTGGGCTTTGGAGTGCCGTGTCTTGCGGTCGATTCCCTGCACTTCGAGGCCGTAGGCAACATTGTCGATCACTCGTCGATGCCAGAACAGCCCGAAATGCTGAAA
>JAKZTU010000263.1:0-3079 GCA_047516945.1 Acidimicrobiales bacterium | reverse complement strand
CCGCCGTACTGGGCCAGCCAGCGATGCCACGTCGACTCCGCGATCTCAAGATGACGACACACATCTTCAAGGTCCTGACCACCCGCGAGCAGCTTGTTGCCCTCAGCCAACTTGCGGATGATCTGCTCGGGCGTATGACGGCTGCGCTTCTTGGTCATGGTGTTCATGTTCCTCCTCGCCCATTCTGGGGCATTGGAGTCGCACAACAGCTGGACCACTATCAGGGGCTCACGTCACCTGGACCAGCCTCTCGGATTCGCGGACAAGGGACTCAAGACTCACCACAACCTCCGAAGTCGAAGACCCGACGTGCGCACACAGACGTGAAACCATCTGTGATCCGCATACGGACTTGTGTGAAAGCGGCAGCGATTCGTGACCATCACGCGAGACTCTAACGCTGCTCCGAATGATGAAGTTCATTGTGTCAGCGAACGCTCGAACTGCTTGCCCGCATCATCATCTGGAGGCGAGCCGGTGAGGGAAACCGGCGACGGTCGGCTGGACTACAACTTCTCAGGCGTCGACGCTGGCTATTTCACTACCGACAGGCGATGGCCAGATCCGCGCCTTTTCAGGTCGGTCCACCGCTTTCGCACGGAGCTAGCCGACGAGGCAACCTAGACGATCTCTAGGTTTGGTGGGAATAACCGCTGAGCGCATTTGTCCCCCTCTGGCGGCCACTTCGGCGTGGGTTCGCCCCTCCAAAACAACAGGTTTGACAACCAGACGGACCTTCGACATCGCCCACTCTGGACCAGCACCGCGATGTTCCTATGTCTCGACACATAAGGTTCCTATGTCCTGAACCACAACAATTGGCCAGTGGGAGACGGCTTTGATGTTGCTGCGCTTTCGTAGGGATTGGCCGGCGTGTTGGGCCTCGGCCGCTAGGGCATCTACATCGACGGTTGTTACCTGCCCGTCGGCGACTACGGGTTCGCCCGCTACGTAAACGTCTCTGACCGATCTGCCGTCGCTACCCCAGATGAGTTGCAGGACCGGATCGGGGCTTGGGGGAATCCACTCGATACGAGACCGGTCGTGAACCACGATGTCGGCTTGCTTGCCGACTTCGAGTGAGCCGATGCGGTCGGCCATGCCAAGGGCTTCTGCACCGGAAATGGTGAGTAACTCAAGGGCGTCGTGAGCGCCGAAGATCGTCGGGTCGACCGCAGAGTCCTTCGCCACCCCCGCAAACAAGGCCGCTGTGCGGATCCCGTCAACCATGTCGCCGGCGTTCTCGGCGTCGCACCCCAAAGCCAGGCGGCCCCCTTCGCGCCACAAATCCAGATGCCGGAACTCACGGGTCAGACCCTGCCCGAGCCGCAGGTAAGCCCAAGGACACGACACCACCGCGGCGCGGCTGTCTACCAGAACCTCCACTTCCTGCGCGTCGAGATGCACACCATGAGCAACAGCCACATGAGGGCCCAACACGCCCAACGCCGAAAGGTGAACCAGGGGCCGTAGCCCAGTTCTGGCCAGGTAGCTGTCGACATCGCTGGTTGTGGGAGACAGATGAAAGGTCATGCCAACACCCCTGGAACGGGCCAACTCGCTCGCGGCCACCACCAGTTCATCGGACATGAGGTCATGGCCGACAAGGCTCACCCAAGTCGACACCCGTGGTCCGGTCGCGAGGTCCAAAGCTGCCCGCTGTCGGTCGATCACCTCTTCGACTGAGCCGGCGAATGGCCCCTCGTCAACGTCCCATCCCCAGGTACCGACCGTCGCCCGAGCTCCCACGGTCTGAGCGGCGGCGACAACCCGATCCGGATGAGCGACAGTCCCCGCTTCGAAGGTCGTGGTGATGCCGTTGCTCAGAGCTTCGGCAAGGGTGAGCGTGGCGGAAAGTTCGTCGTCAGCAGGACTGTGCTCGCCGTGAACTGGCACGACCCAAGAAAAAATCGCCTCTCCAGGCGGCAGATCATCTGGAATTGATGATTGGATCAGGCGGTCACCGGTCAGGTGTTGATGGCCGTTGACATACCCCGGCAGGACCAGGTCACCGCTGTGGCCCGAAACGTTTGCGTCAGGATGAGCTGCCCGCAAGTCGTCGAAACTCCCGACCGCTGCGATGGTGTCACCCGAGATGACGACTGCACCGTCGCTAATGATCTCCCGGGCGGGATTCATGGTGACCACGGTGCCCCGCACGATTGTCATGGCCGATCAACACTCCTCACCGGCCCAGTATTGCACTGGGATCGCTGCGAACCCGTATGAACTCACGCTAAGGCTGATAGACCCATCCCCATGACGGTTACCCCACTCTGCGATCAATGGCGGGAAGGCAAAACAACCCTTGGGGGTTGGCTGGCAATCCCCAGTTCTGTTACGGCCGAGGCCGTGGCCAGATGTGGTTTCGACTACGTCTGCATCGACACCCAGCATGGTCCGATCGACTACGCCGACTCGGTGCCGATGATCCAGGCCATCTTGTTGGGCGGATCGAGTCCGATCGTTCGAGTGCCGCGCAACGAACCTGGAATTATCGGCAAGTCCCTCGACGCTGGTGCTCACGGGGTGATCATCCCGATGGTCAACACCGCGGCGGAGGCTGAAGCTGCGGCGGCCGCATGCCGCTACGCACCCCGTGGTGTCCGCAGTTGGGGGCCGACCACGGTTGGTCTTCGACACAACTACCGGGAGTGGGAGCCCGGCAATGTGGCTTGTATCCCGATGATCGAAACCGCCGAAGCGATTGCCAATCTCGACGAGATTCTTGCGGTACCCGACATTGATGCGATCTATGTAGGGCCCTCCGATTTGTCGATCACCCTCGGTCTGCCACCGGCTAATAACGACGGTCACGAAGCCTTCGACGAGGCACTCAGTTCGATCCTTGAACGCTGCGCGGCTCACAACGTCATAGCCGGGATCCACTCGACGGGTTCTTTGACCCCCAAGCGAGTGGCCGCCGGTTTCCGCATGGTCACCGTCACCACCGATCTCCTGGCAGCACGCATGGGGATCAACGCCGAGTTGGCCCTGGCCCGCGGCGAGGGTCCTTCGGGTCCTTCCTCAAGTTTGTACTGACGCGTCGGCCCGGCCGTGGCCGCTGTCAGTGTCTTCG
>JAKZTU010000262.1:0-8784 GCA_047516945.1 Acidimicrobiales bacterium | reverse complement strand
CCAGCAGCAATAGCATCCGAGCCGGACTCATAGTAAACGGGTCCACCGCTGTCACCTCCGGTCGTTCTGCGCTCTAAGCAGTACAAGCCCTCGATCTCGTAGCCGCTGGGTGAGTTACTTGGATGGACGGTGATGTCCTCCTTTTTTGTGGCCCGCACTTTTTGTCTTTGTTCCACTCGGAGTGAATCCCCCACCCCACGAAACACTGTTCGTCGTTGTGCAATAAATCAGCTTCCGCCTTTATCCCTGTGACGTCCCTATAGGTGTTGGCTGATGTCGTTACCCGACTGACAGTTGTGGAAAGTGCCGAGAGCGTCATAAGGGCGATATCGGTACCGCCGTCCTCAAACAGGTTGTCCGTAACGGTCCCGATGCTGGTTCCTGTGGCGACGCCGTTTTCGTCGACGAAGCCAACCGAACCGCCGACGTCCCCGTCCCAGTCGCCGCCATCAGCGCAATGACCGGCTGTCGAAAGCCGGTAGGAGGATCCTGACCTGAAGAGAAAGCCGCTAGTGCAAATGCCGTCGAGACCACCAAGCCATTCACCACCTCGAGCGTGAAGCGTGTCACGCCAATCGACCGGATACAATTCCGCGTCCGCGACGTAGTAGAGGTCGCCTGCATCAATTTGGGCAAGGGCAGGAGAGTTGATTGCTGCCCGCTCAAGTTCCAGAGTTCTGACGAACTCCTCGGAAACACCACGGACAGCGTTGTTGAGTGCCGCGAGATCAGCGTGGCCTTCGACCTCAACCCCAACGCGCTGCGTGTCCAAGTCTATTCCAATAGCCCAGCCTACTTCTGAGGGCAGGGCATGCAGGATCTGTTCACGAATCAGATCGCTGAGTTGCTTCTGCTTGCTGATCTCCAGTTCAGTTGCAACGACTTGTGCTGTGAGACCTAATCGCTGCGCTCGCTCCCTGATGCGGTAGATCTGATCGGGTGTGAGGCCGACCCCCCGAACGACGAACTCGCTGCCGTCGTCGGACCAACCGACCACCCCCAGTTGGGAACCGAAGTTCTCACGAAGCTCAGCGCCGAACAAACCGCCCAAGGCTGACTGCCCTTGCATCTCAAGGGTTGCACCCATCGGTTCCGGTTCGCTCCAGGTGGGCCCAAGGGGATCTCGCATGTAGGCCCAAGGGGATCTCGCATGTAGGCCCAAGGGGTTCTCGCCTCACCCGCGTAAGCAGTGGCAACCCACACCGGAAGCAGCATCGCAACTGCCAGAAGTAAGGCTGCTAAACCCCTGAGTTGCAACCTTTCGCTTGAATGTCGCTTCATTGTCAACCCCCTGTTTAATCAGCCAGAAACTCTGGCCGACATTGTGTACTTGCCCGCATCGAGCCAAACGTTGCGCGAATTCCGAGAAATTCTTTGAAATTTTTCAGGCCGGATACGATGCCGCGGCGATGTCACAGCGATGGCGCGACAGCAAAACGAGCAGGGACAAGTGTCGCGACAACGCGAACTGCTCTGTTGACTGCTGGGCGATCTCCTCTTGAAATAGAATGCCGCTCAACGATGTCAACGACCGGATTGCCAAGCTTCACGCCACCGACGGAATCCGCACGGTACTTGATATCGCCAGTTAGCCCAAGCACCCATATCAAGCGAGCCGTGTTGGCCCGCGGACATCTCGGTAGCGTGTCCCGGTCAACTCGAAGCCCCGTAGCCTTCGGGTCACTTCTCAGAAACGAACAGGAGAATTCGTGAGCGCCGTTCCTTATCTGGCCATGATCTCAGCCGTCGCAGGTCTGCTTGTCGCAGGTTATTACTACAAGTCCGTCAAATCGGCTCCTCCAGGTGACGAGCGGATGGTGTTCTTGATGAAGGAGATCCAAAAAGGCGCTCGTGCCTTCCTGAAAAAGGAATACACCTGGGTTTCTGTCTTCGTCTTGGCGATGATCATCTTGCTGGCAATTGTCATCGATCCCCTTGCCTCGGTGAGCTACGTAATCGGCGCAGTGCTCTCCGCAACCGCCGGCTATGCAGGCATGACAGTGGCAACTATGGCCAACGCCCGTACCACCGAAGCAGCCAAGAAAGGCCCAGCCGCAGCGCTTCCCATAGCCTTTCGCGGTGGCGCGGTCATGGGCTTCGCAGTCGCTGGTTTGGCTCTGCTCGGACTCATGTTCACCTATCTTCTGTTCGTCGAATGGCTTGAGATCGACAAAGCGTTCGAAGTGGTCACCGCTTATGGTCTCGGTGCCTCCTCCATTGCCCTGTTCGCTCGCGTTGGTGGTGGCATCTTCACCAAAGCCGCCGACATAGGCGCCGACCTAGTCGGCAAGGTTGAGGCCGGCATTCCCGAAGACGACCCACGCAATCCCGCGAGCATTGCAGACAGCGTCGGCGACAATGTCGGCGATGTTGCCGGGATGGGCGCCGACCTGTTCGAGTCCTACGTCGGTTCGATCATCGCCCCTGTGGCACTGACGGCTTTCTCGGTGGCGGGCGGACTCGCTGCGGCGGACGCCGGTCTCGACGAGCACATCGCACGATTGATGTTCCCGATGGCGATCGCTTTCGTCGGCATGGTTGCATCAATCATCGGCTCATTCCTAGTCAAGGGGGGAGACAGCACCGACAGCAAGGCGCTGAGCCGGGCTCTCCACCGTGGAACCAATGTCGCTATGGGCCTAACCATCATTGCGACGGTCGGTGTTGCCTACTGGATGTTCGGCGACGACCGCTACGAGGCGCCGTATGGGCTGGCGATTTCGGTGATTGGCGGTCTGCTGGTTGGCTGGGCTTTGGGTAAGACCGCTGAGTACTACACCTCCGATCACTACAACCCCGTGAAGAAGATCGCTGCTCAAGCCGAAACAGGGCCCGCGACCACAGTCCTTGCTGGAATTAGCGCTGGCATGGTGTCGGTTGCCTCATCAGTAATTCTGGTACTCGTCGGCGTGGCCGTGGCCTACTGGGGTGGTGAACAAACACTCGGCGACGGGGGCGGCATCTACGGTATCGCCGTGGCCGCCATCGGCATGCTGGCCACAACCGGTGTAGTCGTCTCGGTCGACGCCTACGGACCGATCGCCGACAATGCTGGTGGAATCGCAGAGATGGCTCAACTTGACCCTTCCGTACGCGAGGTCACCGATGCTCTCGATTCGCTGGGCAACACCACCGCGGCCATCGCCAAGGGTTTCGCGGTCGGATCAGCTGCTCTCACGGCGCTGGCGCTCTTCAAGAGCTTCGAGTTCGCAGTCATGCAAGAAGGCGGCGCGCTGAGTCTCAACGTGGGCGAGGTCGATGTCTTCATCGGTCTGTTCCTTGGCGCGGGATTGCCGTTCTTGTTCGCAGCCCTCACCATCGACGCGGTGGGCCGAGCGGCTACCACCATGATCGAAGAGGTACGCCGACAGTTTCGCGAGATACCCGGTCTGCGCGAGGGGCGCGAGGGAGTGTCACCCGACTCGGCGCGGTGCGTGCAGATTTCTACCGACGCCTCACTGAAGCAGATGGTCGTTCCGGGCGCGCTGGCAGTAGTCGTTCCCCTTATTGTCGGTTTCATCGATGTCGACACCCTTGGCGGTCTGCTCGTCGGCGCTCTCGTGACCGGCTTCTCTCTCGCAATTTTCATGGCTAACGCGGGTGGCGCATGGGACAACGCCAAGAAGTACATCGAAGCAGGCGCCCACGGCGGCAAGGGAGGAGACCCTCACAAAGCAGCTGTGGTTGGCGACACCATCGGCGACCCGTTCAAAGACACCTCCGGCCCCGCCATGAACATCTTGTTGAAAGTTATGACTATCGTCTCACTGGTGTTCGCCAGCGCCTTCGTCTAGCACCACCGCTCGATGGCATCCACGATGAGTACAGCAGCGCGACGTCAAACCATCCGGCTTCAACTTCGAGAACAGCGCGCCGCTCTTGACGCCGAGCGCCAAGCCTCAGCCGCTGCCGCGGTGATGGCGAATCTAGCCGATATTGAACTCCTGCAAACAGCAGAGACCGTGGCCGGTTACCGGGCAGTTCGAGGCGAGGTCAGCATCGACGAGGTGTTGTTACAACTCATCGACAGAGGATGCACAGTGACCGTGCCAAGGGTAGTGAACGACGATTTGGAGTTCGCTGAATGGCTACCGGACCAACGCAGCAAACCCGGTGCGTTCGGTATCCCCGAACCTGTCGGGGCTCAGGTTTTGGATCTGACTTTTCACGACGTGGTACTCGCTCCGTTGGTCGCTTTCGACCACACCGGTCGACGACTTGGTCAGGGCAGAGGATTCTACGATCGTTCACTCTCTGGTCTTGGCGACGAAGGGCCACTCATCATAGGAATTGCCTACACGTTTCAAGAAGTTGAACAGATTCCCAGCGAACCATGGGACATCCCCCTAGACGCAGTGGTGACAGATAGTAAAGTTATTGAGTTCCGCCCTGGAGCCTTGTAGCGGAGTATCTGAGCGAACCGTCCCCCATAGGAGTAGACAAGCGTCGTGCACGTCATCGTGGTTGGAGCTGGCGAGGTTGGCTCCTATGTCGCTGATCGTCTCAGCCGAGAGGGACATGATGTTGCCATCATCGACCTCAACCGGGAACGTCTTCGCCAACTCGACGAAGACTTGGATGTGCTGATCGTCGAAGGCAGCGGCACTCATCCCGAGACTCTGCGGCGGGCTGGCGTCGAACGCGCCAATTTGGTTGTGGCAGTCACCAAAGACGACGCAGTCAACTTGATGTGTTCGCAACTGTCGAAGCTGCTCGGGGTCGAGCGGACAGTAGTACGAATCGAAGCTTCAGAGCTTCGCGGCAAGGACGCCGAAGAAATACGCGAAGCCTCCAGGGTTGATCTTGTCATTGATCCCGATTCTGAGACAGCCGAAGACGTCCTGGAACTTCTCGACTATCCGGGTGCTGACGAGGTGGCCAAGATGGCTGGGGGAGAAGTACTAGTCATCGGCGCACGGCTACCTGCGCATTCGCCACTGGTGGGGCGCTCGTTGAGCGACATCGGCGAGGAGTTCGAACCCGAGTGGGATTTTGTGGTCGGTTCCATCGGGCGCGCTGACCAGACCATCATTCCGCGTCGTAACCATCATCTTGAAGCAGGGGACCACCTTCGGCTGGCCTTGAAGCGAAGGGCCCGAGGGCTCGTAGTCGAGCTGCTCGGCCTCGACCGCTCCACTCTGCATCGAGTGATGCTGCTTGGCGGTGGCCGCACCGCGGAGATCCTTGCTCAACGACTTACCGCCCGGGGAATACACGTCGTAATCGTCGAGAGATCGACCGAGCGAGCGCGGACCCTAGCCGAAAATCTTGATGAAGCCTTGATCATCGAGGGCGACATCACGGACGCAGATCTACTGGAAGAGGCCGACGTTGGCCGCTTCGATATGGTCGTCGCCCTGACCGGCGAGGACGACGCAAACATCTTGGCTTGCCTCTATGCCAAGTCCAGCGGAGCCGGCGAGACAGTGGCCGTGGTGCACCGCCTCGCATTGCTGAAATTGCTGGGAGATGTGGGCATCGATGTTGCCCTTTCACCGAGGACCGCCACGGCCAATGGCGTTTTGCGGTTCGTGCGAGGTGATGTGGCCGCAGTCGAGACCTTCCTCCATGGCGACACCGAGGTACTGGAACTCGAGGTTGCGGTCGACAGTCCGGCCGACGGCGCGCTGGTCAAGGATCTGGGTCTTCCCAAAGACGTACTCATCGCTGCGTTCGTGCGTGATGGCAAGCCCCAGATAGCGCGGGGCCGTTCACGCCTGCGAGGACGAGACCGTATTGTTGCCTTCGCTGTACCCGTTGCCGTTGATGAGGTCCGACGAGTATTCGGGTGAATACTCCTTCCAGTTCGTCACGAGCCCGAAACTGGGCATTCGATTCCCGCAGAACGCGGGACGACTCGCACATAATCCTGACTATCTTCGAAGGACTGATGGGCCTGGGGATCGTCAGCGCCTTGTGTGCAACAGCTGGTTTTTTCGATGACGTAGGCGACAGCGTGGTGCTGGGGGTCACCGGCGCGTTGTTCATCGGAATCGGAGCGGCATTGCGAGCCAAACTCATCCGACGTCGCCGACCAACAGCAGCCGCTGTCTTGTCCGGCTTGGCAGCCACATGGCTCGCACTGGTCGTTGTGGGGACCGCGGTATACCTGGTTACCGGAACCATCAGCCGCATCGACGACGCCTTGGTTGAATCCGCGGCTGGTTTCAGCACCACCGCGCTGACAACGCTGGACCCAAGTGAACTATCAGTACCTATGGCGTTGTGGCGGGCATCCACCCAGTGGCTCGGTGGTCTCGTGGGGATTCTCATCGGAGTCGTGGCTCTGCCGATGGCGTTGCAGGGGCAGCGCATTGCGCCAACGGAATGGGGAAGTGCCGACGACGACTTCGCCCGCAGCAAACTAGAACGTCGACGTCAAGTTCTGGTGGTCTACCTTGGTCTCACCGCAGTCATCGCGGTCGCCTTTGCCGCTACGGGCATGGGCACCAAACACAGCGTCGTACATGCCCTGACCACAATATCGACCGGTGGATTCTCGTCGGTGCCCGACTCCTTCGCAAGCTTCGGAGCAGGCCCAGTGGCTGTGGCCACCGCCGGCATGATAATTGCCGGCGCGGGTTACGCCGCTATCTGGTGGGCGATCAGGGGTCGGACCAAACCGCTCTTGCGGAGTCCCGAGCTTCGTCTGTACGGCGTAATATTGCTGTTAGGGACGCTTTTGGTTTGGTGGGGCGCCGATGGGCTGTCGTGGAACGACTCACTGTTTACGACTGCATCCTCGGCCAGCACTACCGGGTTTGCAGTAGCTGACTGGACCTCGCTCGACGATGCGGTAACAGCGTTGCTGTTGGTGATTATCGCCACGGGTTCGATGATTGGTTCTGCGGGCGGTGGGCTGAGCATCAGCAGAGCCCGAATACTTGTCGCTTTCGCTCGCCGTGAGCTCCGTCGCCAACTCGACCCCGGTGCTGTAGTCGTGCTCAAGAGCAGTGGCCGCGCCGTCGATGATCGTGCCGTTGAACGTATAACAGGCCATCAAATCGCTCATCTCGCTACCTGCGCCACGGCTGCGGGGCTCCTAGCGCTGGCCGGAGTCGACCTTGTTGGCGCGATCTACACCGGCGTCTCGGTGCTGTCGACGCACGGGCCGGGAATCGGCGTGGGACCTTTCGGCGATCTCGGCAACTTCAGTCAACCGGCACGATTGCTGCTGGTGCCGTTCATGTTGGCTGGACGACTCTCCCTAGTGCCACTGATGATCGGCATCGTCTGGATCGTGCATGCCCAACAAGGGGTTAGACGGGAACTGCGCGCCTCGCTGGGGGGCTGGCCCGCACGCCTGACACCGTCTTCAGTGCTCGAGCGGAGACGACGGTGAGAGGATTCTTGCGAACACGTGCCATACAAGCACGCCAAGCGACCATGCTGCACGGCAAGCCCGTTGGCCGCCCCAGTACCGCCCTTCATGTTATGGGACTGGCTTTGATATTCATTGCTGTGGGGATGGGGATCTGTGCGCTGATCGAATTGGCGTCGACCAACCGAGATAGCGGTGCCCTAGCCCTTGGGGCGCTGATTTCTGGTGGGGCCGGAGGGCTCTTGTGGTGGCGCACTCGAGAAGGCCCGACGCGGACTCGCGATGTGTTCGCAGCGGTGGGTTGGACTTGGGTGACAATGACGCTTTTTGGTGCCGTGCCGTATTTGCTCGCCGGGACCTTCGCTACTTCCGGTGTTGGATTTGTGGAACAGGTCGTGAACTCGATCTTCGAGTCTGCCTCTGGATTCTCCACCACAGGTTCGACCGCGTTGATCGATTTTGAACGTCCCGGACGGGGCCTGATGATGTATAGGCAACTCAGCCAGTGGTACGGCGGGATGGGAATCGTGGTTCTGGCTGTCACTGTGCTGCCTTACCTGGGGGTTGGCGGTCTTGATCTGATCACTGCTGAGGCACCCGGTCCTTCATCGGATCGGCTTGCTCCACGGGTGTCCGAAACTGCCCGGCGACTCTGGACCATCTATGTGTTGTTCACCTTGGGTCTGGGTGCGCTGCTGTTTGTGGTACCGGGTCCCAGTCTCTACGACAGTATGGCTCACGCGCTCACTACCACTGCAACCGGCGGGTTCTCGCCTTACCCAGATTCCATCGGGCATTACAACAGCGTCTTGGTCGAACTCGTGATCATCGCCGCGATGCTCTATGGGGGCACCAACTTCGCGCTGCATTGGCGAGCGTCTCGTGGTGACTTCAGCGCTTACCGACGCGACTCTGAGTTTCGAACGTATATGTCGCTCATCGCTGGTGCCGCAACCCTGGTGATCGCAGTGCTCTGGTTCAGCGAACCCCTAGGCCTGAGCGACGCAGCACGTGCCGGTCTGTTCAACGTGATCTCACTAGGTACCAGCACTGGGTTCGGAAACGCTACGGGTGTCGAATCGGCGGGCGACTTCGTTGTCTGGGCACCTGCGGCTCAGATGGTCATTCTGTTCTTGTTCGTCGTGGGGGCTTCAACGGGTTCCACTTCTGGGGGCATAAAGGTCATGCGCATGCGAGTGCTGGGCAGCCATGTAATCCGCTCTGTCAGGCGCTCTCAGCAACCCAGAGCCATTATCGCGGTGAAGCATGGGGGAGTGGCAGTACCCGAAGACGTGGTCTCTCGTATGGCTGGCTTCTTTCTCTTCTACGTGCTGCTCATCTGCATCGGTGTCATCACCTTGACGATGCTCGGAGGTGAACTTGAAACATCCATTGGGGCGATCTTCTCCATGTTGGGGAACATGGGCCCAGCACTGGGAGAGGCGGGTCCCACCGCTTCGTTC
>JAKZTU010000261.1:0-3909 GCA_047516945.1 Acidimicrobiales bacterium | reverse complement strand
CTGGGTCATGCTGACTTTGTTTGTGGTGTGCGGGTTCTTCTTTCTGCTGATGGTCGGGCCGGCCAGGCCGTTTGTCGCGTTTGACCCGCAGCCTTTCGCTAACGGGCAGCCCTTCGACGGGCCCGGCCCCAACCCGCTGCTGCAAAACCACATTCTGATGGCGTTTCATCCGCCGATTCTTTATCTCGGCTATGTGGGGTTCACCGTTCCCTTCGCCTTCGCGATGGGCGCCTTGGTCACCGGCAGAGTGGGGGAGGGCTGGCTGCTTGCCACGCGGCGCTGGACGGTTATGGCCTGGGGTTTGTTGACGCTGGGAGTCATGCTCGGCGCCTGGTGGAGTTACGAGACTCTGGGTTGGGGTGGTTACTGGGGTTGGGATCCGGTGGAGAACGTCTCGTTGCTTCCGTGGCTCACCGGCACTGCGTTTATTCATTCGGTGATGGTGCAGGAACGGCGGGGCATGTTGCGGGTCTGGAACTTGTCGCTGGTCATTGCGACTTTCTCGCTCACAATTCTGGGCACGTTCATCACCCGTTCTGGTGTACTCGAATCGGTGCACGCGTTTGTGGAGTCGGGTATCGGACCGTGGTTTCTCACCTTCTTCGGGTTGATCGTGGTGGTTTCGCTGGGTTTGATCGCCTGGCGCGGTGATGAACTTCGCGCGCCGGGGCAGATTGATTCGCCGTTGTCTCGAGAAGGTGCGTTCTTGATGAACAATGTGGTTTTTGCGGCGTTTGCTTTTGTGGTGTTGCTGGGGACGATCTTTCCTTTGATCGTGGAGGCCTTTGATGGACGAACTCTCACTGTGGGCAGCCCCTACTTCGAGCGGATGACCATGCCGATCGGTTTCGTGCTGCTGTTCTTGATGGCTATGGCGCCGGTGTTGCCGTGGCGTAAGGCCTCGGCCGGTGTTTTGAGTGAGCGGCTTATCTGGCCTGCTTGGGCGGGGGTTGGGGTGATCTTGCTGAGCGTGTTGGTTGGGGCTCGTGGTTGGGCACCTCTGCTGGCGTTCGGCCTTGGGGGTTTTGCTGGTGGAGCGGCGCTGCGTCAGCTCATTTTGGCGACTCGTCGGCAGGGTTGGCGCGGCCTGATCGGCCGCACGAACGGGGGCATGATCGTTCATCTTGGTGTGGTGCTGATTGCGGTTGCGTTGGCTGCCAGCAACGCTTATGTGCGTCAGGAAATCTTTGAGTTGACTCCTGGTGAGACAGCGGAGTTGTCTGGTCACACGTTCACCTTTCTGGGTACTGAAGTGGTTGAGTTTCCAAACAGGGTGGAACGTCAGGCCGCGGTGCGGGTCGACGGTGAGCAGGTGTACGAACCGGCGATTGCGATCTACGACTTCGCAGGTCGCCTGATTGGCATTCCGTCGGTTCGATCCACTTTGAGAGATGATGTGGCTCTGTCGATCGGGGAGATGTCCGATGATGGCCAGACCATCTTCTTGCGGGTGACGATTCAGCCGCTGATCGTGTGGTTGTGGATCGGCGGGTTTGTCATGGCCGCCGGCACGCTGCTGGCGGTTGTCCCGGGTAACCGTCGATCACCGACTGCTCCGGCCTCAGCCCCAGTGAACGCGCTCCAAAAGAGTGGGAAGCAGTGAGTGCAATGAGCGCTGAGACTCCAAGGCGTGCTGTGTGGATCGTGGCCCCTATTGCGGTCGTGATGATGCTGTTGTTCTTGCTGTTCGCAACTCGCGACCCGGGGACTACCAGCGATAGTGCAGCGATTGGGAAAGGCCAGTTGGCACCATCGATCATCGGTCCGACGATCGCTGGTGGCGAGTTCGACCTAGACGATCAGCGCGGCCGTTTCGTGGTGATCAACTTCTTCTCGACGACATGCGTGCCCTGTATCCGCGAACACCCGGAACTGGTCAGTTTCCATGAGGCTTATGCGCCGACTGGGTTTGCCGAGGTCGTGTCGGTGGCCTTCGACGACAGCGCTGCGAATGTGGCAGCGTTCTTTGAATCCAACGGCGGAGATTGGCCGGTTATCGCCCGCGACACAGGCTCGATTGCTGTGGCTTACGGTGTTCCTCTGGTGCCGGAGAGTGTCATTGTTGCCGACAACGGCGAAGTCATCGACAAGCTGATCGGTGGTGTCACGCGGGCGCAGATCGAGACTGTGATCGCCGCTTATATTGAGGAGTCCGAAGCATGACCCGCGGCGCCGGCTCACCGATGGGCAAGGGGATCACTCGCCGCTTGTTAGCCTGGTTGGGTGTTGTGGTGATCGGTGGTTCGGCTTTTCTTTTTGGTGCCGTCGATGAGGGCCCTCCCCGCACCGACGCAGACCGTGTCTATTCCTTGGCGCAGGAATTTGGCTGCCCTGTGTGCGATGGGCAATCGGTGGCCGAATCCGACACGGTCGTGGCCCGCAACATTCGCCAACAGATTGCTCGTCGGGTAGACGAAGGACGTAGCGACGAAACGATCATCGCCGAGCTGGAAGCCGCATTCCCCGGCAACGATTACACGCCGGCGGCCTCCGGGTTGTCGAGTTTGGTGTGGATACTTCCGGTTGTTGCCGGCGCTGGCGCGCTGGCCGGCCTCGTTGTGGTCTTCAGGCGTTGGCGACGTGAAATCGACGCTGTAGCTACGCCTGCCGACGAACGTCTAGTCGCAGAATTCCTGAGCGAAACCGACACCACCAGCGCTGAAACCGATTCCCGTTCGACAGGCGGCTCTGCCGATCCGATACAGCCTGATCCGGTACTGCCCGATCCGATACTGCCTGATCCGGTACTGCCCGATCCGATACTGCCTGATGAGCGGGGCGATGGCTGAGAGCCGGGAAGCCGCCATGGAACGGGAGCGGGATTTCCTGTTGGGGTCGCTCACCGATCTTGAAACGGAACGCGAGGTGGGCGACCTCGACGCAGACGACTTCGTTGAACTGAGATCGCATTACGTCGCCCGCGCCGCCGACACCATCCGTGCGCTTGACGGAAGTGTCGAGGCCCGCGTCCGAACCGAGCGGCGTTGGGCCAGGGTCGTGCTCTGGGTCCTGGGCATAGGGCTGTTGGCAACTGTCGCGGGGGTCGTGTTGGCCGATTTCTCTGGCAGTCGTGGGTCCAGCGATCAGATCACGGGCAACATCCGTGAGTCGGTTCGCTCCCGGCTTTTTGATGCTCGTGAGGCGATGGGCGACCAAGATCTTGACCGGGCAATAGAGATCTATGACGACGTGTTGACTGATGAGCCTTCAAACGCCGAGGCGCTGACTTACCGCGGTTGGCTCACAAATCTGGCTGGTGACCCTGTGGTGGCACGTGACTTCGTCGAAGAAGCGGTTGCAGCGGATCCGAGCTTTCCCGACGCTCGGGTGTTTGCGGCGTCTTTGACTTTGGCGGCAGGGGAGCCGCTGGTTGCCAGTGATCATCTCGCGGCGTTGGACCGGATCGACAGCCCGGCCTTTATTTCGCAACTCTTTGACGCTCAGCAACTCGACGTGAGAGTTGCAGAAGCGGCGGGGCCAGCAGCGGTTTCGCTGGTTGCGCCAGTGCTCGAAGGCGCCGCTTACGACCTCGCTGAGATACCGGTGCGCCAGATGGCCCGCGCGGCCGATGATCTGGCCGCGACTGGTCGAATTGATGAAGGGTTAGCGCTGTTCAACGCAATGCTCTCGAGTGCGGGCGACGATCCCGACGTGTTGGTCGCGTTGGCGTGGTTTCTTGCTCGCGCCTCGGTCGGAGTTGAAGCGGGCATGACCACCGCGGGTTCCTACTTGGACGCGGTCATTGAAGCAGACCCGACCCGTCCCGACGCCTTGGTTTACCGCGCTCTGGTGCGTTTCCAGCTTGAAGACCTTGAGGGCGCCGCGGCTGATCTCGATGCTTACGACGCTTTAGAAGTGGTGCGACGCGACCTGGATCGATTACTCGCGCAGACCCAACTGCGTGACGTG
>JAKZTU010000260.1:0-3739 GCA_047516945.1 Acidimicrobiales bacterium | reverse complement strand
CCGGCTGGAAGGGATGATGACCGACCCCGTCTACGAGGGGAAATCCATGCAGGGGCTCATCGATCTCGTGAACAAGGGCTACTTCCCAACGGGTTCACGAATCCTCTACGCCCATCTCGGCGGTGTCCCCGCCATCAACGGTTACAGCACGATCTACCGCAACGGCTAGGCTGCCTGACGCTCGCACGGGACCCACTCCCCATCGAGCAACGAACGCCCTAGCCCGCACGTCGAGCTTCACATCCTCGGGAGTTCGAAAGAGTCGCGGTGATCACGCCTACCAGAACCCGGCCTCTCGCTTCAGAAAACACCTCCCTACTTGTATTCACCATGCATTTTGCCAGCACTGACAGCCTTGGGTCCGTGCTAGCTAACCCTGTCGTTGTCGTCCTGGCGTACCGTCTCTCAACACGTTGCAATCTCAATCGAACATCGCAACCGCACATAGGTCGTGCGGAGCTATTTCTTGCTCGCGGATTTGCGGCGCATCCCACTTACGAAGTAGATCGGCAAAACTCTTGCGCCGTTGGCCTTCTCTGAATCCTGGATCTCTAGCAAACGGCGACGCTTGTCCCCTATCGAACCAACATCGACGACCACATAGTATCCGGCCAGAGTCTCCTCGGCCTTCTTGTATGTTTCCAACTGCTTCGTATATCCATCAATAAGCCTTGTATTCTTCGAGAGTTTTATCTCGACCAGAACCCGACCGCTAAAGCCACGCGAGACCTTGAAGTCAACAGGCCCGTTACCAGTATCCGCCTCGGGCGTGAGGTCCAAATCATTTGCCTTGCAGTAAGCATGTGCCACAGCGAAAAACAGCCTCTGTGCGGACCTTTCGTGTCTTGGCTTACCCTCGTGATACAGCTCTTCCGAGAGCCTACGCTCCTCTATAAGAAACCGGAACTGGTCAATGATTTGCTCCACAACGTTCTGGACACCAACAAGGTCCATGCGTTCAGGACTTGCAATTGTGCGTGGTTCGTACTGAGCGACAGTCGCTGCCAGCTTTTTCCAGACGAGCTCCCCTTGCGGATCTGCCGACATGTCATAGCTGACAGGATCCACACTTCGCAGCACCGTCATGAGTTCCTCGAAAGCAGCTTTCCCGCCGAGGGCCCACTTCCGAAGGTTGTGCTTATCCTTGCTGCTCCGTAGTTTCCATATGTGAGCAATGTCCGCGTTGACTTGTGCCCGAACGAAGGCGCTCTTTGCGGCAGCGTCAGCCACCTCGGACTTATCTGTCGCTATGGGAAGGGCCCGGAGCACATCCGAGGGAACCAGAACGACTGGTTCATCTCTGCTCAGACATGGATTCCGCGCTAACACTGCTGTATAACGCTTGCCATTTCGTAGGGCAAGGTGCCGCTCTGCTCGAGGAACGTTGAGTTCGGCGAGCACGCGCTCGTTGAACTCCAGAAGATTCTTCAGGATGACATTGGTCGCCATGTCGCCGATGCGGTCTGGACCAACCCCTTCCTCAAACAACGCCATCGCCACAAAGAGATCAGGGTCTTCTATGCCTAGAGCCACAATTTGTCGGGCAGTATCGACATACTGAGCCGTCATATGGCTTCCAGACCCACCGCCTGATATTGACCGTGCACCGTATCCTAGGCACGTCCACTTGACTTCGGGAAAAGAGAGATGGCGTACGGCGTTCCTACCCGGGACATCTGACACACTCTTGGAGTTGCGTAACAGCCGAATTACCCTACCGAAGTGCTCTTCGTATGACCCACGCGCACCGTTCGCTATCTCGGAATGCTGACTGTGCTCAAGCAAGAGTGGATCAACGAACAGCCGCGTGTCGAAATTCAGAGTCGGATCAAGGATCCCACGCTTTTCGAGATCTACTGGGTCAATACCGTAATACTCGGAAAATAGAAGAGGATTCTTTAGCTTGGGCATTCTCGCGTCCGATCGTAGCACGCACGTCAGGCCTACTAGGGCCCATCCACGGACCTGGATCCACAGAAGATCACGCTAACTGAATGTGTTGCCTTTCAACAATTCCCAGCTGATTCCGCCCCGGTCGCCGATACTGCCTCTCCAATGAGTACGCCGGATCCTGGGCTCCGAGACGGCACAGTGGGCGGCTATGAACGCGTTCCTCTAGCGATGAAATGACGGAACTCGTGTATGCCCGCATTCCGCCAGGATGCAGAGTCGGATGGCTCGACTCCTGTGTCGCGCTCTCTCGATCAGGCAGGTCTCGCCTCGGTTCCCCCGCGTTCCTCGTGAGCCCCAGCCCGCCAGGATCCCATTTTCAACACTTCCACACAGAGGCTGGGCCGCCCAGCCCGCGTACAACCACCCGCGACGTATTCGAGAAAGCTAGGCTTCGAGATGAGGTGAGCGACTTCTGCCGCAAGTCCAGACCCTCGTCCGTACTGTTCCACTACGTGTTTCAGTAAGTCGTCATAAGACTCCCCGAACAGGTTACTCTGGCCGATATAGAACAGGGCCTCCAGGTCAGCGATTTCCTCTCCCGTTAATGCGTTCACAATCGCGTCAGTGCACTGCGTACGCACAAGAGAAGACCTCCGTATGCTCTGGCTGATTCCATCCCAATCGGTCCTCACTAGAGCATCTTGGCGGGGCTGTTGTGTCGAATGTACGTCTGCCCAATGCTTCATCACCAAGATCACATGTTCATCGCTGATATAGGTCAGTTTCGTCTCCAGGCCTACAACGGTGGCGAGCTCTCGGGACCCTCGGATTTTCGTCACGGACATCAAAAACTTACGACTACTAAGGCCATAGCGATCCATCACGGCCTTCTTAGCATCGTCGAAACCGTGCTTAGACCAGTTCTCATGGGGACCTAGCATGCCGGCGATTTCTTTCAGGTCGCTCCGTGAGCATTCGTCAGTGTATGTACAGGTTCGACGTTCATTCTCGAGGTCGAGGACTCTATGGGTCAACCGGGTCATGACTTTACCCATTGCCTCAAGGCTCGATCGTATCTGGCAGAGGTTGGCGTGCTCCAGGCCAGCGAGGCTCGGTCGTGCCGCTCTCGTCTCCGCATAGCGGAACCCTTGTCCGTCGTCGTCGACTCTGTCCAAGCTGGTGACATACGGCTGGAGCGCCACCACCGAGTCTCGTATTTAACGATCTCCGACTGCGCTGTCGCGTAGGTGTTTCCAATGCGAGAGGACGTCATGATTCGGCGGATGCGATGACTTGATCGCGCCCATTCTTCGTAGCCTATTGATCGAGAACTTCAGCGTTAACTCCAAAGCATGGCGCCCCGTATACAGAATCGGCATAACGAGTGTGTCGCGGCTCGATATGAGCCGTTTGTCGATGACGGCAGACGCAAGTGCAATCGCCGCTTCGATGTAGCCGTTGAGATAGTTTTGTTCGTTGCCCTGTTTGCCGAGGAGAGCAATCCACTCGCTATTGGGGACCGCTGCGAAGAATGGATCTTCAGTGGTTGGGGTGCTGGAAGTGTCTGTCATTGCCATTTCTTGTTCGATTAGAAGAGTGAGTCGTCAAACCGCAAGTTCGGGAACCGTCAAACCGGATGTGTCCTCCGCCACCTGCTATGGGCGGATACAGCAAAATAGTACTGTCGTTGATGGACGACGCCGTCCGGCTCACCGCCCGGCTGGAAGGGATGATGACCGACCCCGTCTACGAGGGGAAATCCATGCAGGGGCTCATCGATCTCGTGAACAAGGGCTACTTCCCAACGGGTTCACGAATCCTCTACGCCCATCTCGGCGGTGTCCCC
>JAKZTU010000259.1:0-2557 GCA_047516945.1 Acidimicrobiales bacterium | reverse complement strand
GTCGTAGACCGTCATATGGGGATACAACGCGTAATTCTGGAACACCATGGCGATATCGCGATCCTTGGATTCCACATCGTTTACGACACGGTCACCGATCCGCATCTCACCGCCGGAGATCTCTTCAAGACCCGCGATCATGCGCAGGGCCGTGGACTTCCCACAACCGGACGGGCCGACCAACACTAGGAATTCTCCATCTTCGATATTGAGATCAAGGTCCGTTACCGCTTGAAATCCGTTTTCGTAGACCTTGGTTACTTTCTCCAGAACAACTTCAGCCATTGCCTGCTCCCCATCTCCGGCGCCATCCGGTGCCACACCATAGCCTACGCACAGACTTGTGTAGGAGCGATCAAGGCGCGGCGACTGGACTAGAGCCAATGAACGGCGCAGACTCGTTACATGCGGAAACCTCAGGTAGCCATTATCTCAACGGTTCTCGTATTGATTACGGCGCTCGGGCTGGCGCTGGCAAGCTGCAGCGACGACGACAGCGACGACGCTGACGCCACTACCACCACAACAACAACCACCACCGCAGCACCCACCACTACCTCCACAACCACCACCGCAGCACCCACGACGACCACCACAGTCGACCCGCTTGCTATCGGCGAAGCAGCACCCACCCCGCTTCCGATCGTGAGTTACCCGCCAGATGTCGGTAACCCGTTCTCTTCGGGTACCAGTTTCGACCCGGCTTTGTTGGGATACGAACAGCAAGAGTATTTCATCTCGGGAACTGCCCGATCATTCGCCCCCGCGGACGAGACAGAACTAACTCCAGATGGACGGTGGATGCTTGAGTTCGCCGATGAGGCCGACTACGTCACACGGGTGACCGTGATACGCCCAAGCGATCCAAGTATCTTCAATGGGACTGTCATGGTCGAGTGGTACAACGTCAGCAGCGGGCTCGACGCCGCCCCCAACTGGACCATGTCGCACGTAGAACAGATCCGCGAAGGCTACGCTTGGGTCGGAGTGTCTGCCCAGGCCCGGGGTGTCGAAGGTGGCCGGGCGGGGGTGGATGTCGGCTTTCCGCTTCACCTGAAGGGCAACAATCCGGAGCGCTACGGTTCACTGAACCATCCCGGTGATTCGTTCTCCTACGACATCTTCAGCCAAGCCGCTCAAGCGTTGATCGGTCCAGCCAATATAGAGATGCTGCCGGGCCTCTCGCCCGAACGGCTGATCGCAGTCGGCGATTCACAATCGGCGTTCCGGTTGACCACCTACCTCAACGGAGTCGATCCGCTCGCCCAACTCTTTGACGGTTTCTTGATTCATAGCCGGGGGGCCCGTAGTGCGGCTCTCTCGCAATCGCCTCAGGCCGAGATCGACACTCCCGAGCAGGTATTGATCCGAAGCGATGTGCGGGTCCCGGTGTTGACCTTCCAGACCGAGACCGACATTTTCCGCCTCGGTTCCATCGCTGACCGACAACCTGACGCACACAACATCGCTCTGTGGGAGGTGGCAGGCACAGCGCATGGCGATGTCTACAACATTGCGCTGTCCGTGGGCCCTCAAGACATCGGTGACAACCCCGCAGTTGCCGAAGTGGTAGAGGTGAGCGCTCCGATCCCGGGAATCTTCGAATGCGACGCGCCAATCAACAGCGGACCACAGCATTGGGTCATGAACGCTGCGATCCACGTACTCAACGTCTGGGCCAGCGGCGGGCCGCCGCCACCAAGCGCACCCTTGTTGGAGACCGACGGCGACGAATTCGTCGTTGATGAGCACGGCAACACCCTCGGTGGGGTCCGTACCGCTTGGGTGGACGTGCCGGTGGCCACGCTCACTGGCGAACCACCCGGAGGTGCGGGTTTCTGTGGCCTGTTTGGTTCAACGACGCTGTTCAGCAGCGCAAAGCTAGCTGAGTTGTACCCCGACAAAGCCACCTATTTTGAAGCCATGACCACTTCGGTTGAGCGATCCGTCACCGAAGGCTTCCTTCGCCCAGCCGACGCCGCGCTCATTGTGGAAAACGCTTTCGCAAACGACATAGGCCGCTGAGGCCGATCTCCTGAAATCTGCGCTAACTAGGTCCGTCGTGGCGGGGTGGGTTGGGCCGTCGATGGGCGGATGCTCGACTTTGGGGCTGGGTCCGTAGCGAGATGGTTGGAGGGGAACCCAACCTTCTGCTACGATTTCCCGTAGGCAATGAGGAGGCAAAGCAAGTGCCCAATAACAGAGAACCGACTCAACAAGAAATCCATCTCGCCAACTTGGCATCTTCAGGCAGGATGACCGAAGCACAGTACGACGCCGCAGTTGACACCGGAATCATTGAGCCCCCGACTTGGGCGAATGCCCTCAAAGATGTCATTGCCCAACATGCAGGCCGACACGCACCAGTGCCAAGATTGACACCTCGCGGTCGTCAAATACTTGCTGGAAAATCCTCGTGACGTAACCACCATAGAGTTGGCGTGCGTGTTCAAGAGAAAATCCAAATCGGAGGTTCCGAGTAATTTCATCGCCGAGAAGTCAATGTTAAGTCGGCCGTGGAACGTGGATTGCTCCGACATTCAGTACACCTATATCG
>JAKZTU010000258.1:0-3676 GCA_047516945.1 Acidimicrobiales bacterium | reverse complement strand
ATGGACAACAACTGCACACCCGCATTACCGAAGCGATGACCCGCTACGAGTGCAACGGCCGCGTCGGCATGGGGATGAGCGAATACCTCGATCAGATCGTCGACGGTCGTCCCATCGGCACCGACATGAGATGACCGGCATGGGCCTCTGATGAGCGCTGATTTGGCGAACGCACTCGCCGTCTCGCTTGCCGGTCCACTCGGTGACGTCAAGATCAACGACCTACAGCGTTTGTCTGCAGGTGCCAGCCGCGAGACTTGGTCTTTCACTGCGGTTTCCACGAACGAATCTCAGCGGTTGATTCTGCAGCGTCACCGATCTGCGGCCTCGCGGCTCCGGACTGGACTCGACGAAGCGGCGCTGCTTCGACGTGCCCGCACCGGTGGTGTGACTGTGCCAGAGATCGTGGCGTCAGAAACTGGTGACACCAACCCGATCGGTGCACCGTTCATGATCAGCCGACGAATCGAAGGGGAGTCGATTCCCCGCAAGATCCTGCGCGACGACACGTTTGCGAAAGCACGCCGAGGTTTGGTTGCCGACTTTGGTCGAGAGTTGGCAGCGATACATCGCCTGGAGGTGACCTCGGTGGATCAAATCGCGACCATCGACGATCCGTTGGCTGTTCAACGAACGCTGTATGAGGCTTTCGAGGACCCGCACCCAGTCTTTGACCTGGCTTTTCGGTGGCTTGACGAGCGTCGTCCGCAAGCCCGACAGCCGTGCGTTGTTCATGGCGATTTCCGCATGGGCAACGTGTTGGTCGATAGCGAGGGACTCGCAGCGGTTCTGGATTGGGAACTTGCGTACCTCGGTGATCCTGCCTTCGATCTGGGATGGCTGGTAGCGCGAGCCTGGCGTTTCGGAGGTGCGGGGGAGGTCGGTGGAATCGGCTCGAGAAGCGAGTTGCTCGACGCCTATCAGGCCAACGGAGGCGAAGCCGTCACCCTCGACGAACTGCGCTGGTGGGAGATGTTGGCCTGCCTACGCTGGGGTGTGGTCACTATGGCGATGGTTGACGATCATCGTCGGGGCGGAAAACGCTCCCTGGAACAAGCTGTGATCGGGCGGCGAGTCGTGGAGACGGAGTACGACGTGATGCTCCTATTGAGACCGGAACTACTAGCGACGGGCAACACATGAGCACAGAACTCCCTAGGGACTGGCCCCACGATCTGCCCGATGCCGAGGAACTGCTCAAGAGCGTGCGCGACTATCTCAGCGACGATCTGGGTCCCCGCGCCGAAGGGCGCGATCGCTGGATGCTGCGAATCGCTGCCAATGCGCTGACCATTGCGGCACGCGAGTCGCGTTCGGCTCCCCAAGACCGCGCCGCTCACGCCGAGCGACTGCGGAGCCTCGGTGTCAGCAGCGAACAGGAACTGGCAGAGGCGATCCGCAACGGCCTACTCGACGACCGCCGAGTTGAACTCGCCGAGGCATTGTGGGCCACCACCCTCGACAAACTCGCCGTTGCCAACCCCTCCTACCACGCCGATCCGACCTGTTCACGCACCGGCAACGCTGATACTGATTAAGCCGCGTCGCGAAGGGCACTGGTCATAGGCCTCCTTGAACGATCCGAGATCTTCGTGAAGCGCAGCGCTGATTTGATTGCCCAAAGGCTTCGGATTCGCGGCGTAAGATTCGAGGCTGCCCAACTCCCCTATAGCAATTCCTTGATCGATCATGCACTCGCGGAAAGCCACCCACGCGTTGTAGGTACGTTCGGTCGAACCGTCGCTCGGTTCCTCATGGAGGATGAAACCCTCGTCTTCAAGACGCTGATCACACAGGTCACTCAATGCTCTCGACTCCTCCCGCGACAGCGTGCCACTCCTGTGAATAACCCCGTCCGGCAACAACTCTGAGTCGATGCCGTTGTCTTGATAACAGGCGACTAAGGCCCTCTCGAAGGGATAGCGATCAGCCGCGTTGCCGGGCCTCCGGCTCTGATCCACCGGCTGGTCCCCGTCAGATGAGCAACCGCCAGCCACCGCCAGAAGGACCATGGTCGCAGCGACAAGGAG
The DNA here is from genome assembly GCA_047516945.1 of Acidimicrobiales bacterium. Taxonomy (GTDB): domain Bacteria; phylum Actinomycetota; class Acidimicrobiia; order Acidimicrobiales; family Aldehydirespiratoraceae; genus VXYK01. The sequence goes on along the minus strand of JAKZTU010000258.1, from coordinate 1,646 downwards.
TTGTCGTCCAACAGAGTTCATCGTCCAAGATTCTATACAACTGGCAGAGCCGGTGGGTGCAAACGCCTCAGCCAGGCAAAGGTGCGTCGTTCAGGCTGGTGCGAATTGCGAGACCGCCAAGAAGACCGAGCCGCAGATGGAGACGGTTATCACAGCAATTGCCGCAACAAACGCCCAAACATCTCTGCTGCGTTTATCCGACAACTCCGCGAATCGAGTGTCAACCGCCGCGAACCGCGTGTCGATTGCCGCGAACTGTTCCCTGACCTCCGCGAACTGCTCTTTGACCGCCGCGAACTGGACATCCATCTTGGCGTTGAGTGCGACGAACGAGGCCTGTGTCTTGACCTCAAGGTCTGCCAGATCACGTTTCGTGGCCAACTGCTCCCATCCTCCAGGTGGTTGCTGTGCCATAAGGAACTCCGCTCCCTGTTGACCTATCGTGTCGGCAAGACTGCTGTAGATTTTGGCTCGCTGCTGCTCTGTCAGGGCCACTCTAGTCTCCCATCCAATTCGTTATGGTCGAGTCAAGGGGGGAAGTGGCTTACGGACATCACAGTATCATCAAAGCCAACCAGAAACAATCGAAACAGACTAACAGGAACCAACGCACAGTTGCAGCAAGCCGACGGTCATCGGCCGGTTGCCCGCCACGGGACTGATACCACGAGCCTTGTCCAACAATTTGGCCGAACCTTCTCGCTGCTTCGGGCACCGTGAGGACTCAGGCGTCCAATAGAGGGCGTAGAACCGGCGCGATCGGGTCCAGGTAAACGGTTTGGTCGGCATTGAGCAGTCCTCGGTCAACCCAGCGATTCATGATCCGCACGACGATCGCGGCGTAACGCGCGGCAGCGAACAGAACCCAGGGGCTGATGTCTGCGACTTCATGGTTGCTCACCGCTGCGTAGTGCTCAACCTGATGCTCTAGGCTCGGTATGCCCGGGAGCAGGTCGATTCCAGCGAGCGCGTGGGACCACTGTTCAAACATCAAACACCAGCCAAGATCCATCTCGGGCGGTGCCAGGGCGGCGGCTTCAAAGTCAGTCAGGCACGCAGGTCGGAAGTTCTGCCAGATCACGTTGCCCAGGCGGGCGTCTCCCCAGGTCAGTACGGTCGTATCAGTCTTGGGTAGTTCGTCGGCGACCCGGTCAAATGCTGCCATCATCAAGTCATGAGGTCGCCCGTCGAGTTCCCGCTCAGCGTAGTCCCGCCAAATCTTGAGTTGGCGATGTCCGTCGTTGATGTGGCTGTCTGACAGCCAACCCAGATTGGCCGCCTCGATGTCGACCGCATGCACTCCAGCCATGACATCGATGCACCTGCTGGCCATGAGTTCGCGCTCGACGGGGCCCGTGTCTGCGTAGAACCCCGCCAACACGTAGGCCGGGTCTTCGCGGGGTATGTCTCCGCTCACGAAGTCCATCACGAAAAACGGCGAACCGAGCACCGCGGGGTCAGTCTCGTATCCAAGCAGCGAAGCGATCGGAACATCGGCATGCGTAGCCAATGCCGACATGACCCGCCGCTGGATCTCTATCTCGTTGTCGACAGCAACCTGGACCGGGTAGACGGGTGGTTCAGGCATTTCTCGGCGCAGCACAATGGTGCGTTTGTTAGTTGACGAAGATGTCGTCGCCGTGACC
>JAKZTU010000257.1:0-6478 GCA_047516945.1 Acidimicrobiales bacterium | reverse complement strand
AACACCGAAACCAACTCGGCATCGACATCAACAACGCGTTCATGGAGCACCCCCTGGGAAAAGTCCTCGCTAGTTTGTGCGGGTTCGGCCCGCGGACCGGAGCTAGAACCCTCGCTGAGATCGGCGACCCCCACCGCTTCGCCAACCCTGGCAGACTCGCCTCCTACGCCGGACTCGCCCCCATCAACTGGCAATCAGGCACTCACAACACCACCCGAAAATCCCGAGGCGGCAACCACCGACTCAAAAACGCCATGTTCCAAGCAGCCTTCGTCGCCACCCAACACGACCCCAACGCCCGCGCCTTCTACCAACGTAAACGAGCCCAAGGCAAACGCCACAACGCCGCCGTCATCTGCGTCGCCCGCAAACGCTGCGACATCATCTTAGCCATGCTCAAAACCCAAACCCCCTACCAACCAACACAACACCAACCCCTACCCCAAGCCGCCTAAAAAGACTTGACAAAAAGACAGGGACACCCCCCCGGAGATTCGCGTGGGAACATGGCTGACACGGGTTTGCCGCGGGAGAGAATGCGGTGGTCTTCGTAGAGCCAGAGTTTGGTGAACGGCCGGTACAACACTTCACGGATACGTGTTTCGTCGAAAGTGATCACGTCGCCTTTCTTCAACGATTGCTTGAGTGTCTCAGTCCATTTGATAGCTGTCAGGTCGGTGTTGGCAGTGCATTCCTCGAAAGGCAGGTTGAGGTCGTGGTGCAACTCGCGGGCATCCTCATAGGCGTCGATCATGCATTTCATCTTGTTGATCAGGTCGTCGCGAGAGAACGAATAGACGTACGCGTCGCAGTTGGTTTTCACACCAGAGGCGTGACGACTACTTGCGACGCGTACGTCTTTTTTGTCGCTTGAGCAGACCGGCATCATGGTCTCAAAGGTGCTGTCGGTGGTGTTTACCCAGTCGTGTGTGTCGTTGACTGGGACGGTCTCGAACGCGTCGCTGGTTACGTCACTGAGACCTTCGAGCCAGTCGAACTTTTGGTGAAGGGCGCTGTACTCGGGCACCTCGGCGTAGCGCAGTTCGGCGGGTTCGTTCTGGGCTTTGGCTGGGTTGCGCACAAGCACGGTGATCTGGACGCCGTTGCGTGAGCCCTGCCCGAATATCTTGTCGCCTTCGCGCCGGAACTCTTCGCCTGATTTCATGGCGTCGCCGCGTAGGTTGACGACGTAGATGTCGGTGAACTCGTCGCGTAGTGTGGCCCGCGCCCCGGCGAGACTGGTGGCGGTAGTGAGGGAGTTGGGGTGAATGAAAGCGATCACGCCGGGCCGGTTGCGCGGCAGCCGATCTGATGCCCAACGAATCGCTTGGACATATAGGTTCCCAGCCGCGTTTCCTCCTGCGGCTTTGCTGGTGACTTCGCGTTGACGTTTAACGTAGGTGTCGCGCACTCGTTGTTCGATGTGGGGGTAGGTGCTGCGTGGGTTGTCGTCGCCGGAGGACTTTTGACCTGATGACCACGGCGGTTCCTTGGACTGTTTTAGCGTGTTATAAATGAAGGCGTCTGCGCTGCTCGAACCAAGCACTGAGGACTGCGATTCCCTCTCCAACCGGTGAATCCAGATCAGGACGTAACTACGTCATCAACACAAAGATAATCCCCCTGTTGTGACTGTGGGTTTCCGACGGTGAGGGTGGCGGTCATCTCTATGCCTGTTGTGGCGACGAATTTGACTGCGATTCCTTGGAGGTAGCGTCACTCGTCGGGGTCTTTGGGGGCGTGGTGACGATGGCGCGCATGATGTTCTCTGGCGTGTCCGGGATCGGGTCCGGTATCTTTCGCCGACGGGGGCGCTTCATGGGTTATCCTCTTAGGCGGCGAGTTGGAGTTTCGTGCGGCGATAGCCGTAGCGGCCCGAGAGGAGTCTCTAATCGTGGCTTACTACGACGACAACCCCGACTACACGCTGCGATGGCCCCCAGAGTTGTTCGCACTCGAAGCTGATCTTCTTGTGCGGCTCAGCGCAGAGTTGGGCACGGGCTCAGATTGGCAGGAAGAGGTCGCATTGCTGTTGCAGGAAGCCTTCGTGTCGCAGGTGCCCGCCAACGACTTTGCCAAGGTTGCAAGGGCAGAGGCACAACGGTGGGCGCAAGTAGAGAGGCTCTTCGCAGGCGCGAAAGACCGCACAGTCACAGAAGGCGGACGCGCACGAAGAGCCCTTGCTGAGGATGATGAGCCCTTCTAAATCACCGGAGGACTGGCTTGCTGACCTCGCGCGTGCGTCGGTCAACCTGCCCCAGGAACAACCGCCGCAGCCCTACTACTCCCAGCGCGAGTCGAACTCTGCAGGAACGTCTGAGTTGCCGTTGGCGTCAACCGTCAGGCGGGTCGATTTGTTGGTCAGAGAGTTCCACGATGCACACTACTTCGCCGAGACTCTCGGCTACGAGTGTGTTGGCGCAGGTCCCGATGAAAGAGAGGGGTCGCCAGTACCGGAACTTGATCGCCGAGTTGGAAAACCGCACCTGTGGTTGGCCGAGGCCGGGGCCTGGACCAAGTCGGACCTGTGCGACTTCATCGAAGTGTTCCACGACTTGGCTGCGCGGCCGACAAGGAGATCGTTTCATGACTACGATTGCGGATGGCACCCCGAAGCGTTCTCGCAGCAGTCTGGTCAGGCACTGTATCGGTGGCGCATGAACCAACTACTCGACGCGACCACCCTAAATCTGCGACTCGCTGAAACCGGTGAGGACACCGGCCGCATGGTGCGTCGAGTCCCCGGCGAGTTGGGACGGCTTATCGAAGACACTCTCAGCCAGCACACACCCACTGACGATCCGGTCGCCCATGCGATCGCCCTCTTCCGTGACCGGGATGGGGCTAGGCAGGACCGCCGATCAGCCATCGTCGCTCTCGCTGGGGTCCTTGAGGAGCGCCGCAAGCTGTTGAAGGATCGCCTTCTAAAACAGGATGAGCAAGCTCTATTTGAGATAGCCAACCAATATGACATACGCCACCGGAACGCCAAGCAGCATCAGGACTACGGCCTGGAATTCCTGGAGTGGATCTTCTATTGGTACTTGGCGACGGTGCAACTTACGGACCGACTGCTCGACGACTCGACCCGCTGACAACAGTTTCTCCAAATGGGTCGCTCGGACGCTTGGACTTGACGCTACCGGCTGGCGTCAGCCAACAACGGCTGAAGCGTCACCCAGAGGTCGCTGCGTAGCAGGAGCTCAACTGCGACAGAACCCGCCAGGAAACTCAGCCACCGGACTGCGGGCACCTGCCTCTGCTACTCGTATCCTCCTATCTCCACATTTTCGGCCGGTGGGGCGCTTGGGGCTTGGTAGCGGTGCTCTTGGCACCGGTCGTGGGCGTTGGCACACTATTGAATAACCGCAGGTCAGCAAGGGTGCGTTCGGAAGGGGTCGGAACGGTCAAACCCCAAATCCAGAACGGTATTTGGGACTAACCCCCATCAGTGCCCGGGGACTCCCGCTGGTGGGCGTCAAAGAGACGAGCCGCAATTTGTAGTCGTCAGCGCACTTGGAACAGCGCTCCTTGAAGACGAGTTCACCTCTAGTCTGCCGGGCGTTGGTGCGGAAGTCCCAAGATCGTTGAAATCTCAAGGATCTTGAAGGGTCGCAGTCGACCGGCTGTAACGGATTTCTCGAATAGCGAAACGGATCGCGGCTTCGGCCGGGTCGGGGTGTCTCTCCGAGCGTCGCCGCGCCGCCCCATTTCATCTCGCCGCCGTGTAGTGAGTCGCTCCAACAGACGTGGCTGAGTCCACTATCGCGACGTAGAATCACAGATATGTCATTTCGAGCACCTGACCGCCATCGTCCCAACATGCGAGCCCAAATGAACTCTGGGAGATTGGGTCAACTAGCTACACGTCCAATTCCTGACTCTGGGCAACACAAAAACAAGACTGGGTGATTGATGTGAGCGGGGACGACGAACGTGTTTCCAGACTCACGGAATCATGGAAGAACGATGTGCAGCACATGCAAAAAGGGCTTCTAGCCACGCATGTGCAGCCCGCATTGTGGGTTTATGCGAAGGATTTGTTGAGCGACTACCCAGACAACGCAGGCGCAGCGCCGATCCTTGCGGATGTATATGCCGTTCCTGAGTACAAAGATTCGATGGTGGGACATTACGTTGGGGCTGTCGCTGTCAAACTGGGAACATCTGGCACGTCGATACAATCCGCTTTAGGCGCGATAGATGCCGGCTTGGATTGCCATATGGTTTTTGCGGCCTTGAGACGTGCCTTCGAGGGCCTGTGCAAGGCATATTGGTTGCTCGATCCCAAGTGCAGCAGGGACGACAAGATGCTGCGGCTGGCGAGTCTCGTCTGCCATGAAGCGAAAGACACAACGAACACTTGGAGCATGAACCATGAGATCAAGACGAACCTGGAGAAGGACCGTCAGCGCCTAATATCTGCCGTTGGCAAACCAATCTTCTATAGCCGGAAATTGGGGCAAAAGGCATACCAACGTGATCTCGACGGGCGGTATTCCGATTTTGAGTGGAACATCATGTGTGACATGACCCACGAAAACTCGGTATTCGACTCGATCATGCAGCGACAGGCGGAGAGCTACGTCGAGCGCATGGATCGTGCTCAAATAGAGATGGCCGCCTTCACAATTGGGATGATGTCCAACATATCGACAGCCGTGTTGGCGCTTGCCGAACAACCAGAGACCAAATTACGTGAAGTGGCAGCGACCCTGCATCCCTTGTACGAGGAAGCCAAACAGTTGGTTACGTTGGAACGGGGGTCCCATAATCACCATGACGGACCAGACGATGCCCCGTTCCCTATAGAAGAAAAACGTGAGGGCATGGCAGACGACATGAGCTACCTGAGCCGGGTGATACACCCCCCGCCAGCGGAGGCTGAGCCGGTGTCCATGAGAGGGCTGATTATGGGGGCTGAGATGGTGGGCAAGCCCTGGCAAGGGGCGAGCTTCGTGGTTGTCTTGGGGATTATGGCCGCCGACGGAGTGCTCGAAGAACACGAGGGGGCAGGCATTGAGGTGGGCGGTTTCGGCGGCGTGATAGGCCCTGAGCAGATAGCGGCGGGCCGGTCTGTGTGGGACGCGGCGAGAAGCGGAGAAGAACCCGACCCGAGAGTGGCGAGGCGCATGGCCGTCGAATCGCTCAGCGGCACTGATGCACCCGCAGCCAAAGAGCACATTGACTGGTGCGACATGCTCATCGAGAGAGCGCAAGCGTGACACGGAGCGCATGAACACGCAAGTTGCACCCGACGGCAACCTGCTAAAGCGCAAGTCCGCTGTGCGTTTGTGGCTGCCGCTGGTCTTGCTGATCGTTGTAGCTGTGGTGACGTTTCTCTGCTTCCCCAACCGTGCGGAGGCCGTGGGTGTGTGGGTCGGTGCAGCAGCGGTGCTGATAGCGGGGAGGGTTGTCACGGTTGGAGTCAAGGAGACGGGAGAAAGAGTGCAGGCAGCCGTAGAAGAGGTGCGTCGCGATGAGACAGTTGACTACGCACATGAGATTGCTGTCGTTTATCACCAATGGGCGGGAAGGAAGGCTGCTGGGTTGAGCGGTACGGACAAGGATGATGCGTGGGCTGAGATCGAACTGATTCTGTATTACCTCCGTGAACCCAAAACCAAGGGTGTCCTGCCCGGCTGTTTCGGCGACTACATCAACCGTGCGTGTGAAGCAATCGTGGAGTCAGCGCCACCCGAGAAACGCGACCGCATCACAGAAGACTTGATCGAATCGTGTTTCAATATCGCCGTACTTGGCAAACGAGAATTATGGGAATGGAGTGCGATTCTGCACGATGATGTGCCCAAGGAATCTGAGGAAACAGGGCAGCCTGCGCATGAGGTTTTCGAGGCACGGATGAACAACGAGCGGCTTAACTATTTGACATCGACTGGCAACGAGTGGGTTCAGCCATATTATCGTGCCTGACCCCGAGGAGCACACCATCGGCACTCCCGAGGATGCCCGCTAGATACTGTCAGTATGCGAGTCGTAACAAGTTTCGGTGACGGTCCTGACTGTCGGGCTTGATACTGATGGTGATGCTGGGGAGTTGCCTTCTGCAGGCGCGGACCTCATAGCCCTAGACGAGGAAGGTCGACGATTCTCCGTCCGCTTCGATGACCAAGATACGTCTGCCCATTTCCGCTGCGGTCATGGCGTTATGAGCACAACGTTCAGACGTGGACTGGCGAAGGGTCGTAAATCCGCGTTCGAGGCGTTTCTCGAACATCGCTACCTATCTGACGGGTGTGTTGAAGCGGCAAGTAGACATGGGCAGTGGTGGAAGTCCGGTGATCCAGTTCGGAGCCTACGTGCGGGTGGCGCGCAACTTAGCCTGAATCCACCGATTGGCCTTTGGTGAGCGCGGGATTCGCGGGCCGGTGGCGGGTTGGGGTCGCGTCGGGTTGTTGGGGGTGTGGTTTGGTGTGTTTGGGCGTGTTGGGCTAGGCGTGGGGGTGTGGTTTGGGTT
>JAKZTU010000256.1:0-5275 GCA_047516945.1 Acidimicrobiales bacterium | reverse complement strand
CGGCCACACCGATGGCAGCGTCCACGCCGTTCAGGGTCTTGTCGAAAGAAGGCGCTGAGGTGCTGCTAGCGGTGGCGCGCAACCTGCGGATCCACGAGCGACGCGCCGGAAACCGCATCGAAAACGCGGTGCGGGGCGGCTGCTACCGGTCGCGTTGGTTGAGAGACTTGTGCTTCAGTCCTGACTTCACCGAACTGATGAGTGGCATTTTCGGCACCCCTGTGGCACCTCACACGATGCCGGTGCATGTCGGTCACATCAACTACGAACCCACCGCCAAACCGGACCAACCGGTCGACAAGTGGCACCACGACACCGTCGCTTTGGACTACGTGATGATGGTGAGCGACCCCACCAAACTCCCTGGTGGCCAATTCGAGTGGTTCCACGGCACCAAACACGAAGTCGCCGAGTTGGCAGCTCGTGGCGAAACACCGCCGCGCGAGCGCGTCGTGGTCCCCGAGTTCGCTGGACCTGGTTACGCCGTGGCGCTTCACGGCAACATGGTGGTGCACCGCGGCGCTGAACTCACCGAACCCGCCGAGCGGATCACCATGGTCAGCGGCTACGTGAGTCTCGATCGCAGTCGCGACGACCAAACCCGCACACGCGACCTCATCGGCATCGATGACCCCGAGGTTCTCTACACCGAATGGTCTCGCCACGCCGCTTGGCGTGCAACCGGACGCCTCAACCAACTAGTAGAAACATTGGGTTTCGGCATCGACGCCGAAACCGCTGCCGCCGAACTCGAAGAAGCGATCGTCGACGTAACCCAAGCCATCGACGACATGCGCGCAGGACCGAGGCCCGCCCTGCACTACGAATAGTCGACACCGCAACCACCGCTCTGAGCGACCAAACCCGACATCCTGCACGATGACATATGGTTGGGTTCATGACCCGCCTAGTGTTTGAGAACAACTAGTGGCGATCAGCAAACTCTTGGTCGCCAACCGGGGCGAAATCGCCATCCGAGCTTTTAGAGCCGCGAACCAACTCGGTATACGTACCGTCGCCATCCTGCCCATCGAAGACGAGCGCAGCGGCGCGTTGCATCGCATCAAAGCCGACGAAGCGTACGTGATCGGTGAACCGGGATACCCGGTGCGCGCCTACCTTGACTCCCAGGCAATCGTCGCCAAAGCAGTCGAGGTCGGAGCTGACGCAATCTATCCCGGTTACGGATTCTTGGCCGAAAGCCCCGACCTCGCCGAGGCCTGCGGTTCCGCGGGAGTGACTTTCGTTGGACCGAGCCCAGAAGTGCTGGAACTGGCCGGCAACAAAATGCGGGCCCGTCAAGTCGCCGACACAGCAGGGATTCCGGTGCTGACCCAGTCACCGCCGATTGAGGATGGCGCCGACGCGTTGGCTCATGCTGAGACGATTGGTTTTCCGTTGTTCGTGAAAGCCGCGGCTGGCGGTGGCGGTCGCGGGCTGCGCCGGATCGGCCATCAAGACGCCATCGGCGACGCTGTTGATGCTGCTCGTCGGGAAGCCGAAAGCGCCTTCGGGGACTCAACCGTTTTTCTTGAAGAAGCGATGACTGGTGTTCGCCACATTGAGGCCCAGATACTGGCCGATGGGTTGGGCAACATTGTGCATCTGTTTGAGCGGGACTGCTCGGTTCAACGCCGTTTCCAAAAAGTGATCGAAATCGCCCCAGCGCGCCAGCTCGACCCGGCGGTGCGTGACGCCATGTTGGCTGACGCGGTGCGCTTCGCGGACGCCATCGGCTATGAAAACGCGGGCACGGTCGAGTTCTTGTTGGACGCAACCGGCCGTTACGCGTTCATAGAAATGAACCCCAGAATCCAAGTAGAACACACCGTTACCGAAGAAGTCACAGACGTCGATTTGGTCGAGTCGCAACTCCTGATCGCGGGCGGGAGCACCCTGGAAGACTTGGGACTAACCCAAGACAACATCAGCGTGCGCGGTTACGCCATGCAATGCCGGGTCACCGCTGAAGACCCGTCCAACGACTTTCGTCCAGACACTGGCCGGATCGTCGCCTACCGACCAGCCGGCGGTGCCGGGGTGCGCCTGGACGGCTGTGTTTATCAAGGCGTTGAAATCACCCCACATTTCGATTCGATGATCGAAAAAATCACCTGCCGAGGCCACGACTTCGAAACAGTCATCCGCCGGGCCCGCCGAACACTCGCCGAATATCGGGTCCGCGGCCTGTCCACCAACCAACGATACCTGCAAGCCATCCTGAGCGACGAAGAATTCCAATCCGGGCCGGTCACCACCAACTTCATCGATGACCGACCAGACTTGACGGCCGCTTCGGTAGGCACCAACCGGGCCACCCGGCTGTTGCGATACGTAGCCGACGTGACCGTGCATCAACCCAACGGGGCGGCCCCGACACGCATCGATCCAGCCACCAAACTACCGCCCCAACCCCCAGGCAGACCGCCCGCAGGTTCACGTCAACGACTACTGGAGCTGGGACCCGAGAAGTTCGCGGCCGAGCTACGGGCGACCGACGCGTTGGCTGTCACCGACACGACGTTGCGAGACGCCCACCAGTCGATACTCGCCACCAAACTCCGCACCATCGACCTAGTCGCCGGTGCACGCCAATTCGCCCACCTAACACCCGAGTTGTTCAGCCTCGAATGCTGGGGCGGTGCCACCTTCGACGTGGCATTGAGATTCCTGCACGAAGACCCTTGGGAACGGCTCGAACGCATACGCAACGCAGCCCCGAACCTTTGCACCCAAATGCTGTTGCGGGGCCGCAACACCGTCGGCTACTCGCCGTACCCCGACACCGTCGCCGAACATTTCGTGGCCGAGGCCGCCGCCACGGGGATGGACATCTTCAGAGTGTTCGACGCCTTCAACGACATCGAACAAATGCGCCCAGCCATCAACGCAGTGCTCCACTCGGGGGCGGTCGCTGAAGGCACCATCTGCTATTCCGGCAACCTCACCAGCCCGACCGAAGATCTGTACACGCTCGACTACTACCTCAAAATCGCAGAACAGCTCGCCAAGGCCGGTGTGCACATTCTGTGTGTCAAAGACATGGCCGGGCTGCTACGACCCGCAGCGGCGCGCAAGCTCATTGCCGCTTTGCGTGAACGATTCGATCAGCCCGTGCATCTGCACACCCACGACACCGCCGGCGGCCAGCTCGCCACCTACCTGGCGGCTGTCGACGTCGGAGTCGACGCGGTAGACGCGGCCGCCCCTCCCTTGTCAGGCATGACATCGCAACCCTCGATCGCTTCGGTCATAGCCATGACCGACGACACCGAGCGGGCCACAGGATTGAGTCTCGACGCGATTGGTGACCTTGAACCGTTCTGGGAAGCAACCCGAGGTGTCTATGCCCCGTTCGAGGCCGGACTCGCGTCGCCGACAGGCACCGTGTACCGCCATGAGATACCCGGCGGGCAACTCTCAAACCTGCGCACACAAGCCAACGCGCTGGGTCTTGGGCACCGCTTCGAAGAAGTCGAAAGGCTCTACGCAGCCTGCAACGAATTGTTGGGCCGACCCATCAAAGTCACACCGTCATCCAAAGTCGTCGGCGATCTAGCCTTACACCTCGTCGCCTCCGGCGTGACACCCGAACAACTCCTCAACGACCCGGCTGGTGTCGACCTGCCCGACAGTGTGGTCGGCTTCCTGCACGGCGAACTGGGCACTCCACCGGGCGGGTTCCCCGAACCGTTCCGCTCACGGGCGACAAAAAACCGAACCTGGGAACCCCACACCGAAACACTCACCAGCGAAGACACAGAAGGACTGGACACTGACCGCCGCGCCACGCTCAACCGTTTACTGTTCGCAACACCCGCCGCGTCACAACTCGAGAACCGTGACAGATACGGCGACCTGTCGGTCCTGCCGTCGCTGCTGTTCTGGTACGGACTCGACCCCCACCAAGACGACACCGCAGTCAGCCTCGGGCAAGGAGTGCGACTGTTGCTGGGACTCAAGTCGGTTAGCGAACCCAACGACGAGGGGATCCGCACCGTCGCATTCCGCGTCAACGGTCAATCCCGCGACATCGACACCGTGGACCGTTCTGTCACCTCTGACCGTCCCGAAACTGCACGGGCCGACCCGACCAACCCCGGTCATCTAGCTGCGCCCTTCAGGGGCGCGGTGACCGTATCGGTAACGGTCGGCGACCAAGTCGATGTCGGCGAGGTGGTAGCTGTCATTGAGGCCATGAAAATGGAATCGTCGATCTCAGCTCCGATCGCCGGCACGATCGAAAAAATCACCGCATCACAAGGCGGACTGCTCGAACCAGGCGACCTCATCTTGGAGATCCGACCAACCGGTCTAGCTGCCAGCCCGGAAACAGACCGCTCCGCTTGAACGACCCAGGGTTGGCCGGATCTTGATCAGCTCCCCAGAGTGGCCGACGCGAACGCGCGGAGTTCGCGCGCAACGTCTGGACCCGCCGGGGTGTACATCACTTCGGTGACACCAGCATCGCTAGCCGCAGCCACGCGAGCACGAATCTCATCAGCGGTTCCCACCCAGGACATGCCTGCAATAGCTTCGCCGCTTGCTGCCATCACCGGCGCGTCGCGTTCGACAAGGTGGGTGACATGGCCCTCCCAGACAACCAGGTGACGCTCACCAGCCGGACGTTCGGCCTCGATTCCTGCTCGCCAGTCGGCACCGCCGGCCATGGTGTCGACCGCTTCAGGCGCAGCCTGATAAATGCCGTGGTAGGCAACCAGGTGCCACGGTCCGATAGCCGCGGCAGGGCGGGCGTCGGTGATCACTTCGCCGTCGTCAAGCACAGTTCCCGAAACCATCTGCACACGCTCACCGAACCCTTCCGCGGGCGGGAACATGTTCATGATCCCGTCAGCTTGCAACTCGGTCGCCACACCGATCCCCTTGGGGCCGAACGCGCTCAACAACAGCGGCACCTTGATCGGACGCGCGACAGCCAAGTCCGGGTGGTGCATCATCTGACAGGCTTTGCCGTCGATCTCCACTGTTTCACCAGCCAACAGAGCCTTGAGCTGCGCCAGATACTTGCCCATGAAGTCCCAGGTCAAAGCAGGCTGATCGAAACACCAACGCGCCGAGGCCCCAGTTCCGAATGCATAAGCACAACGCCCCGGAGCGAGACGTTCCATGGTGGCGATCGCCGAAGCGGTCACCATGGGATGGCGCGAATGAGGCACCAACACCGCCGTTCCCAGGCCCAGCTTGTCGGTTACCGAAGCCAGGCGTGCCAGTGTCATCCACACGTCTTCGTAGATCGCAGGCGAGTCGTACAACC
>JAKZTU010000255.1:0-7957 GCA_047516945.1 Acidimicrobiales bacterium | reverse complement strand
ATGGTCCGCACCGTCGCGGTGAACGTCACGTCGCAGTTGTGGGTTGCTATGTCCATCAGCGGCCCTCCCAGCCAGAGCAGCGTTTGAACTGCGCTTGCTTGTTGATCAGTGTACGTTGCTGACACTGGCACTGTTCTGGGTTTGGCGAAGTAGTACCTTCTACGCCGCACAACGGCCCAGCCCCGACCTTCAGTGGACTGGAGCAACTTTTCGAAGTCCTTTTGTGGGTGCCTCTTCCTCTGCGCTCGACGCCGACGGCTTGGTGGTCTGCCCTGGGTTTGTTGACCCGCACACCCACTACGACGCACACGCGATGGCATGGGCGGTGTTCCGGCAGCCCTAACCGCGGCGTAACCTGAGTGCCGGTACGATGCACTTGAACAGCTATTCGATTGTTGCGGCTGTGACCGTGGGTCTGCTCACCGCAGGTACGTATGTCGCGCTTCATCGTTTAGCTGATCGATTGTCACGACGAATTGGGCTGATCCCGACACTGAGCGTGACGTTCGCGGTTAGCGGTTTTGCTAACGGAGTCGCGAGCCTTTTTGCGTTAGTCGTATACGGGTTGAACAGCTTTACAGTTATTCATGTCACATATTTGTGGGTCACACTGGGTATTCCGCTCGCAGCTTGTCTGATTTACATTTTCGATAAGGTTCGGTCTAGGCTCCTCCTGATAATCACACTCGTCTGTACTTCTCTTGTGCCGATTGGTCTTTATTCAACACATATCGAACCATTCTGGTTACGAACGGATGTGCAGGAACTCAGTGTGGCAACCATCAATGAGGCATTCACGATAGGTGTGTTGTCAGACTTACAAACGACATCGATAGGCGATTACGAACTCGAATCTATCAGAAAGCTGTTATCACACGATCCAGATATTGTCCTGCTCCCCGGTGATCTGTATCAATTGCCGGCGGATCAATTCGATGAGCGTGTTGGCGAGTTCCAACACGCTATAGAGTTGATAACCGATAACGTCCCCTTGGTGATCCTGGTTAGTGGCAACACCGACACTGTTTCTGGGTTGCGCAAGATCACTGGAGGAACGCCGGCCATCGTGTTGGACGACGAATCGTTGATAACTGAGGTCAATGGGAACATGCTGAACATCGTGGGCATCACACTGTTTGGCAATCAACACAACGCGCAGCAAGCACTTGGATCACTCAACCAAGAGGAAGTTGACATGACGATCGTGCTTGCGCATCAGCCTGATGAGATTCGACGAATTCGTGAAACTCCTGTTGACTTGCTCGTGGCAGGCCACACTCATGGTGGCCAGGTTGCGATACCCTTTATCGGTCCGCTGGTCACTGCGTCTTCAGTCCCGCGGAACGTAGCTGCCGGGGGTCTTCACATGCTCCACGAAACACCGGTTTACGTTTCGACCGGTGTTGGTCGAGAACGAGGCACCGCACCGCAACTTAGATTTGGTGTACGCCCATCGATAGGACTTATCAGGGTTGTTCCCGCTCATTGAGCTTTGGTAAACGGAGATTAGAATAACTGACAGCCTGTTCCGGCTACAAGCAAGTACAGGAACAATATGGCACCAATCCCGCTAAGACCGATCGCGACAAGGATCCGTGAAAGCCTCAATAGTTGATGAAGAAACACTCCTACACCGGTAGTCAGAATAAGAAAGAAACTAACAATTATCCAGCCAGTAGGTGTGTTGAACGACTGGCACGTATCGAAAGATGCCGGATAGGCTACGTTGAGAGTGCCAAAAGTCACGAACAATGAGACGGCAAGTGTACCCATCCAAAGAGCGGTACCCAAAAGAGACTTGATATTCAACGAATCCTCATTCTGCCGTACACACCCTCCGAGCCACACCGTGATTGACGTAGGACCGTGATTGACGCAGGAACTCAACTAGCGGCACTCTAGATCGGCAATCTGATCCCTCGGCAACATCTCTGGCAACGGCGGCGCAGTAGGGAGGGTAATCAACTCGGCCTGCCGTGAAAGTGCCACGGTCAATGATGTTACGCCCTTGACTATCGAGCACTTCGATAAATCTCTTTTTGAGTACAAAGCCCGCGTGATCGGCACCGATCGAGATCTTCATTGCAATGAGTCTAGGTAGAGCTTCCAGCTTTTTGAAGGGGCTTGGGGTGGGCTGGTGTGGTGCCAGTCGAGTATTTCGTGAGACCACGCGATGATGGTGTCGACGATCCCGGGACTCGGGTATTCGCCGGTCTGATAGAGGTCGTAGAACCTGTCGAGCGCTTGGAGCTCGCCTTGGCGATCCTCTGTGAGGCACAGGGGCCTTGGAGTTCTTGGAGTGTTTGCCAGGCGTACTTAGGTGGCTTTGTGCCTCGGGCAATAGCATTAACGCTCTACGGCTGCAGGCCGCGTTCCAAGCCAGGAGGATGAAGCGATGCTCGACATGATTATCAAAGGTGGGTCCATCGTTGATGGCACGGGTGCGGCGCCAGTGCCGGGGGACATCGGCATTCGCGATGGCCGCATCGTCGCTGTCGGGCAGGTCGATGAGCCGGCAGCGGAGATAGTGGATGCCAGCGGTTTGGTGGTCTGCCCTGGATTCGTCGATCCCCACACGCACTACGACGCACAAGTCTTCTGGGACCCGCAGACAACCCCGTCGAACCTCTTCGGCGTCACCTCAATGATCGGCGGCAACTGCGGTTTCACCCTGGCACCGCTCGGCGACGAATCCGACGGCGAATATCTGAAAAAGATGATGGTCAAGGTGGAGGGCATGGCGCTTGAGGCGCTGGAGTTGGGCGTGCCCTGGAACTGGCGCACCTTCGGTGAATATCTCGACCGTGTGGCTGAGAACGGCTCGGCCATCAACGTTGGTTTTCTTGTGGGCCACTGCGCTCTGCGTCGACTGGTGATGAAAGACGACTCGGTCGGGCACGAAGCCAGTGCTGAACAAGTCGAACAGATGCGGGAACTGCTCAAAGAATCTATCGAAGCGGGCGGTCTTGGTTTCTCTACTGGCCGGTCCTTCACGCACAACGACTGGGACGGCAACCCCGTGCCGAGCCGTTGGGCAGCCTGGGACGAAGTGCTGGAACTCTGCCGCGAAACCTCAGCCCACCCTGGTACGACCCTTGAATGGGTGGCCGACGGTTGTCTCAACGGATTCGAGGACGATGAAGTCGAGTTGATGACGAGAATGTCGGTTGAAGGCCAACGGCCGCTCAACTGGAATGTGCTGACCATCGACTCGGCCCGTCCCGAGGCCTACCGCAACCAGATTGCGGCTTGCGAGAAGGCCAATTCAGAAGGAGCGAAGATCGTTGCTCTCACGATGCCGATCCTGGTCGGCATGAACATGAACCTCGGCAGTTTCTGCGCGTTGCATCAACTCCCGGAGTGGAAGACAATCTTCGGCCTCGACTACCCCGAGCGGATGGCGAAACTGCGAGACCCCGAGGTGGTCACCTGGCTTGAGAATCAGGCGGCTCTTCCCGAAGCGGGTGTGTTTTCCCGCCTGACTGGTTGGGACAACTACCAAGTGGGTGACACCTACTCCGCTGCCAACGAAGGACTCAAAGGCCGCACCCTTGGTGACATTGCCCGTGAACGGGGCAAACGCGCATTCCACACGATGGTCGAGATCGCACTCGAAGATGATCTCGCCACGGTCTGGTGGCCCCTGCCGACCGATGACGATGCCGAGAGCTGGCGGCTACGGGCCCAAGCATGGGAACACGAGGCGGTGATGATCGGCGGCTCGGACGCGGGCGCACACCTTGATCGCATGGCCGGTGCCACCTACACGACCGCTTGGCTCGCCGATTGCCTGCACGGGCGGCAGCTCACCAGCATGGAAAACGCAATCCGGCATCTCACTGACGTGCCCGCCCGGCTCTTCGGTTTGCGAGACCGAGGTCGTATCGCCGAAGGGTATTTTGCCGACTTGGTGGTGTTCGACAGCGAAGAGGTTGGGGCCACTGACGTGGAGTTGGTATTCGACCTGCCAGGTGACAGCAAGCGCCTCTACGCCGAGGCAACCGGCATCAAACAGGTGTTGGTCAACGGTGTCACAACCGTGCTCGACGGTGAGGCCACCGACGCGCTCCCGGGCAAGGTACTGCGCAGCGGCGCCGACACCGTCACTGTTCCGGTCCCCTGAGCATCACCGCCAACCCAGACGCTTCCAACCACAGGACACGCCACGGGCCACGGGCCACGGGCCACGGGTCGACTACGAGTTGCGCAGGGCAGTACCCGCATCGTGAGCGGCGAAGATCACACGACCAGCCCTCATACCGCCGACCACGTCAGATTTCATGCGGTTCATGGCGTAACAGACAGTGAGTGAGTTCTCGACGTCTACCACGGCCATCGAACCACCCCACCCTGCCCAGAACAGGGTGCGATCATTGATCCCGAGCGGCATTGCTGGCGAGCTGAGCCCGTAACCAATACCGAAGGTCATGTTGTGACCGATTATCAGGTCGGGTCCCGATGCCTGCACTTCGAAAATCCGCTCGATCGTGTCCTGACCGAGGAAACGGACCCCGTGTGATTCGCCGCCTTGGCCCAGGATGGAGACAACCTGTGCGACGGAGCGGGCGTTACCGTGACCGTTGGAAGCAGGGAATTCGGCTCTGCGCCAGCGGTCGGTGTTGACGAACTGAGTATGTTCAGCTTCTCCTTGAGCCTGACGGGCCGGGATCGGGTCGCTGTGGTTACCGATGCCTTCAGCTTCATCGGTGCGCATTCCTGCTACACGATCGAACTCCGCATCATCGAGTCCGATGTGAAAGTCGGCGCCCAGAGGGCCGGCGATCTCTTCGCGAAAAAAGGTGCCGAGTGTGCGCCCTGTCACCCGTCGTACTACCTCACCGAGTAACCATCCCTGGGTGGATGCGTGGTAGCCCGAGGCTGTGCCCGGTTCCCACCAAGGACTTTGAGCCGCCAGGTTGGCGCAGCAGAAGTCCCAGTCGTACATCTCTTCTTTGGTGATCGGCGGGTCGAACCCAGGCACCCCAGCGGTGTGGCTCATCAGGTGACGAATGAGCACTCCCTCTTTGCCGGCGGCGGAAAACTCGGGCCAGTGTGCCGCGACTGGGTCATCTACCGAAAGCATCCCGCGGTCGTGCAGCACCAACACGCACATCGCGGCCATCATCTTGGTGGTTGACCAGACATTTACGATCGTGTCGTGTTGCCACGGTTTCGTTTCGGCGATGTCTCGATGCCCGCCCCACAAATCGACTACCAACTCACCCTGGTAGATCACAGCACACGAAGCACCCAAGTCACCTTCATCAAAATTGGTCGAGAAAGCCTCCCGCACGCCTTCAAATCCAAGCTCACAAGTCCCATGTATCTCAGCCACAGCCGTACCGTATCGGCTTCAGCGGGCGTGGTGGGGTGTTGATGTTTCGGGGACTTTGGATGCTTGGGCACGGGTAGCCCAGGGGAGATCGAATCGGGTTGGCGTGCGCGGGCCGTTGAGAATCCAGCCGATCGGGGTGTAGCGGACGAACAACTGATAGCTGGCCAACAGAATCGCCGTAGCTACAAGGCTGATCCCAAAGAACTTGAGTGACGCTGGGAGGTCCCAGTCTCGGACCCAGTCCTGACCTGCGATCACCAGCGGCAAGTGCATCAGATACAGCCAATAGGCCGAGTCGCTCAGATAGCGAACGCCCGGTCGTTCGACCGCGAGGAAGCGGCGGGATAGTCCCATCAAACTGAAGATCATGGCCCAAGCGAACGTGACCTGAAGCGCTGCGGCCACAGGCCAGATCGGGTCATCTGCGTAGGTGACGCCGAGCGCAATGGGCAACACAATGATGACCGTCAGTGGCAACAGGACTGCCCAGTGGCGTCCGATTGTGTCAACAAGCAGCTCGCCTGCGCGGTTACGTCTGTCGTACATGAGCGCCCCGAACCCAAAAAAGACGGCGTAGTAGGCAAGGACGTGAAAGTCGGGTACGAGGGCGGTTGACGTGTCGGGTCCGAACACTCGGAATTCGCCCCACTCACCCATTCGGATCTGCGGAAGGAACGTGAATGGGACGAGCAACCACATAACCGTCCAAGCGACACGATCAAGCGGGATTCGATCCGCGAAGGAGCGCTCTAGGAACTCGACGATTCTCGCCACCACGACGAAGCCGACCACGAACAAGCACAGGAACCACAGGAACCACAAGTGGTGGAAGCTCGCGATCCATGTTTCGGGCCCCTCGAAACTGTCGTCGTCGGCAGTCTCGTCCGTTTTGGGCGCATCTTCGGCGCCGAAAGCCCACCATGGGACATCGTCCCAGTCCTGGCCCCCCACCCGAGGGTCGGGCGCTCCCGCCGCGACGAGCAGGTCAGCGGCTTCCTCGTTGCCGAACACGAAGGTTGAACCCACAGGCGTGTTGCCGGCGTAGTCGACAACGGTCGGGTCCGCCCCGGCTTCCAACAGCAGCCCCACCACCTCCGGATCACCCATGAACGCCGCCCAGTGCAGGAAGGTGCCGCCGTCCTCGCCGCGGCTATCAAGGTCGGCTCCGGCCTTGAGTGCCCTTAGCGTCGCTTCGGAATCACCTTCCGCGATCGCAACGAAAAGGGCAGTCCCCGGGTCGTCCGGTCGATCAACGGCACGCTCGACGACCCAGTCGACCAGCGGCACGATCGTCACAACTCCGATCGCCAACGGCACGGCGACCCGCTTGACTCTTTGACCCAGCAGTGATGACATGCCCCGACGACGCCACACCATCACGGTGAAGAAGCCAGACAGCAAGAAGAACAAGGGCATGCGGAAGCCGTGTACGGCGAGGAAGAACTCGTCGTAGCCTGCGTCGAGGTCGGCCTTGTTGTCGGTTACCGCCCAGAAACCGGGAAAGAAAGACAGCGACGCATGCAGTCCGATTCCCAACAACATCGCAAACCCGCGCAAAGCATCGAGGTCATGGCGTCGTTTTCCACTCGATGGTGTCGCATTGGGCGAGGTCATGGCGTCGGCCGCGATGGGCTGTGTCATCGAGTGTTTGTTCAGCATAGACACGGCACAGACACCAAACTGGGGTTGCGAATCGCAAATCCGTTATACGTATCGAAGAAAGTGTCGCTGCGGGTCCGTAACTTCACGACCCAGACCTCCAAGGTAAACGACGGCCGCGGCAATCCGATCGAGATCGCTGCGGTCGTTGTGTGGCGCGTCGTCGACACCGCCCGAGCGATGTTCGGAGTCGACAACTTCACCTCCTACGTCCACACCCAGTCCGAGTCAGCGGTCCGGCAACTGGCCCGCTCCTACCCGTACGACGCATTCGACGAGACTGACGTGACCACCCTCATCGGTGCCACCAGCGAAGTCAACGCGCACCTGCTAGTCGAACTGCAAGAACGAGCCAACGACGCCGGCGTTGAAATCCTCGAAGCCCGAATCACCGACCTCGCGTATGCACCAGAGATCGCCGAAGCCATGCTTCGCCGCCAACAAGCGGCTGCGATCGTCGCGGCCCGCAAAGAAATCGTCAACGGCGCGGTGTTGATGGTGCGCGATGCGGTGCGTGGACTCGAAGATGGCGAGAACACCATCCCCCTCGACTCCGACCGCAAGGCCACATTCGCCTCGAACCTCATGACGGTGATCGCCAGCGACAGTCCAACCAACCCTGTCGTCAACGTCGGCACTCTGAACCGATAGTCCTTGGGTAGAGGGGCATCATGGCCCGGCAACGAAAGCAATACCTGTTGCGGATCCCTCAGGATCTATACGACATCTATGAGACCTGGGCCGGCGACGAGTTTCGGTCGGTCAACGCGCAGATCGAAGCCACCCTTGTTGACGCCGCACGCCGCGCCAACCGCTTAAAACGACCGACGCCCGAAACCGGTGAAGACCGCGACACAGAGGACCGCGACACAGAGGACCGCGACACAGAGGACCGCGACACAGAGGACCGCGACACAGAGGACCGCGACACAGAGGACCGCGACACAGAGGACCGCGACACAG
>JAKZTU010000254.1:0-4937 GCA_047516945.1 Acidimicrobiales bacterium | reverse complement strand
TGTTTGGTCTGTCCAGCGTCGTTCGGAGTATTGTTGGTGCTTGCGCTGCCGACAACGTCCGTTTCGGCTTTCTTCCCCGTGTGGGGCACCCCGATGTGGGGGTGTTCTGACCAGACCGAGGGGGAAACCCCGCCCTCTGTTCGATGTGGTTCACCGAACCCTTTAATCAGAACGTTGACAGCAGCGTTCACATCACGGTCGGCACACAACCCGCAATGTTCGCATCTGTAGATGCGGACATTGCAACGGCAGGTCCGTTGAGGGTTTGCGGTTCCCGCAGCCGGAACATTCCAGTGATGTGTGACGAGGGTTGACACGGACCAGCTTGATTCCGGCTCTTGCGGCCTTGTGTGCAAGCATCCGAAGGAACATCCCCCATCGCTGCTGTTGGATACGGTCAGCCAAACAGTGGTTTCTCAACATGTTTCCGATGTAGAGATTTTCGACCGCCACGCCGTCCATGTTGTTGGCGACGAGCATCGCCACTAGCTGATGCACTAGCCGGTGCAGGCTGTGGCGTTGCTTGATCCTCGACCGGGTATGCGCTTTCCGCAACGACACGATTTTGCGGGCACGGCCAGGCGTGTGCCTGTTTGTTTTGTGGATGTGATGGATGTGGTCGTGTTTCGACAGTGTTTTCTGGCGTTTTTTAATTACGGTGCGGTCGTCGGTGACGCCGCCGGTGCTGAAACCGTTGCTGAGCACAACCCTTTGTGCGATACCCATGTCGACACCGACCGGGTTCGCCGGGTTGTCTGCCGGTTCAGGGTCAGGTGTCACTGTGCGTACCACCAAATGGACTTCGGTGCGCAACGGCAAGGTTACGATCCGGATCTCCTGGATCCGCCCGCCAGCGGCAAGCACCTCGGTGAGTTTCCCGGCGTTGTATGGCACAAACTTGACCATGACGTGAGCCCCTGATAGTGGTCCAGCTGTTGTGCGACTCCAATGCCCCAGAATGGGCGAGGAGGAACATGAACACCATGACCAAGAAGCGCAGGCGTCATACGCCCGAGCAGATCATCCGCAAGTTGGCTGAGGGCAACAAGCTGCTCGCGGGTGGTCAGGACCTTGAAGATGTGTGTCGTCATCTTGAGATCGCGGAGTCGACGTGGCATCGCTGGCTGGCCCAGTACGGCGGGATGAAAGCCAACGACGCGAAACGGCTCAAGGAGCTCGAGGGTGAGAACGTCCGGTTGAAGAAGCTGGTCGCGAACCAGGCCCTCGACATCGACATGCTCAAGGAGATCGCAGAGGGAAACTTCTGACCCCGAACCGCAAGCGCAGCGCCGTGTCGATGCTGCGTGAACGGTTCGGGGTTTCTGAACGTCGAGCGTGTGCGGTGGCCGGTCAACACCGATCCACCCAGCGGCTCGCGGCCCCTGTGCGCACTGTCGAGGAGGAGCAGCTGCGGGAGTTCCTGCGGGCTTTCTCCAAAGACCGGCCTCGGTGGGGCTGGCGCCGAGCAGCCAAGGCGGCCCGCCGTGGCGGCTGGGCCGTCAACGACAAACGCATACGGCGCCTGTGGCGAGACGAGGGCCTTCGAGTCCCACAGCGCAGCCGCAAGAAACGGCTGACCGGTACCGGCACCCAGGTGGGGGCGATGTCACCCATTCGACCAAACGTCTTGTGGGCGCTCGACTTCCAGTTCGATGTTACCGACGATGGGAGAACCATCAAGATGCTGAACATCATCGACGAGTACACCAGGGAGTGTTTCGCCATCAAGGTGGCACGAACCATCGATGCCGATGACGTCGTCGACGTGTTGGACCGTCTGGCCGCGGTCCACGGGGCGCCGGCGTTTGTCCGCTTCGACAACGGCGGCGAGTTCATCGCCGCTGCGGTTGCGGACTGGTGCCGGTTCAACGGCGTCGACACGATCTTCATAGATCCCGGCTCGCCATGGCAGAACGCCTGGATCGAGTCGTTCAACGGCAAGTTCCGAGACGAGTTGCTCAACGGCTGGCAGTTCGACTCGCTGCTCGAGGCCCAAGTCCTGGTCGAGGACTTCAGAATCGACTACAACATGAACCGGCCCCACACCGCCCACGGCGACCTCACACCAACCGAGTTCGCCCAGCAGTGCAAAGCCGACAACCAACAGAAAGTCGCATAGCGACTGGACCAACTATCGGGTCCCCGTCACCTGGACCAGCAAGATTCTGACCCGGATCAGGCGGTCAGGCGAGTTTGTCGATCATGGAATGTTCGACCAGGTCGAGGTGTGACTCTGCAGCTAGGCGCATTGCTGCCGCGTCGCCTGCGACGAAGGCGGCGGAGATCGCGTGATGGCCGTCAGATGAATCGGCGATGATCTTGGTGACTTCGGCCTGGTTGGCTTCCGAACTCAACAACGTGAAGAACTCAACTGACCGGAAGAGCCGGTCGAGCACCTTGCCGTACAGTTCGATGAGCAACGGGTTGTCGCAGCTAGCGGCGATGGTGGTGTGAAACTCACGATCTAGGCGGCGGAATTTTCCGATGTTCAGTGAGCCGTTGAAGCGCGCTGCCAGTGCTGCCACCCGCTCGCGGTCCTCGTCGGTTGCCCGCACTGCGGCCATCTCGAATAGTGGCACTTCCAGTACTCGACGAGTTTCGAACAACTCGGCGACGAACGACTTCCCGTTCCCGGTACCGCCGGGTGCTACCACCACTTCGGGTAGATGCTCTGCAACGTAGGACCGGTTACCTCGCCGTTCCACGACGCCAAGAGATACCAAACCCTGCATCGCTTCTCGTACCGAGGTTCGAGCGACGCGGAAGCGTTCGCTGAGGTCTCGCTCTGAGGGCATCCGGGCACCTGGGGCTAGTTCACCGGTGGTGATTCTCTCTAGCAGTTGGGTCCGAATCTGGGAACTGACTGTCTGGCGCGAAATCGGTTCGAAGGGATGATCATCTGGTATCACGCTTGTTGTCCCCCAGCGGCCAGAGCGGATTCTGGTTAGATCGGTTCAATGGTCCGACCAAGATACCACAGTCGTTCGGGATGCCGTTACCGGTGCTGTTGGTCTGACCAACTGACCATGCTAGGTTTCGTGACCGGGAGGTCTGCTTTGACCGAATCGACTTATCAACTTCACCCCACCGAACCTCGATGGACGCACATCGCGCTGCGGGTCAAGGACATGGACGCCACGGTCAAGTGGTACACCGAATTCACGCCTCTCGAACTGATCGATCGCCGTGAAGATGACGCGGGGTATGGCGCCTGGTTGGGAATGCCCGGCGAAACCAACAACCCGTTCATCTTGGTTCTCGCTCAGTTTTTTGAAGGCAAAGACCCCTTCGCCGACGCACCGCTAGCAACCCTCGCCCCGTTCGCCCACCTCGGCATGGAATTGCCCGCGCAAGACGACATCGATGACATTGCAACCAAAGGCGAGTCCGCCGGATGTTTGGCGATGCCTCCGACGATGATGCCTGCGCCGATCGGTTACATCACGATGCTGCGCGATCCTGACGGCAACATGGTGGAGTTCTCGTGGGACCAGGGCGTATACGCCACACTCCAAGAACAGTGGAGCAAGTAGCAGCAAGAACAGTGGAGCAAGTAGCAGCTACCGCTGCCAACCGCTGCCAACGAGGATCACGCCGTGTGGATACGGTGATTGAACTCAAGCAACAGCGGGCTTCCGCCCATGTACTCGAGGACCGAGACTGAGCCTGGGTGTACCCACAGCCGCAGGATCATGGCCGGGCCTCCGCCGGTCGCCCAAATTACCGCCGATTTGATCGGTGTTGCGTGGGACACGACAAGGATGTTCTTGTCGACTGCACGTTCGGTCATGTCAACACACGCATCGGCTACACGGGAGTGAAGCGAAGAGAGCGACTCGCCACCTTCGGGCCGGTAGTTGATGTCGGAATGCCAACGAGCACCCATATCTGGGACCACTTCTTTGACTCGTTGCCCTTCATACTCGCCGAAGCTGATCTCCCGCCAGCGATCGTCAACCTCACAGGTGTCTGGCGAAAAGCCAGCTAGTTCCGCTGTTTGTTGGGCTCGTTGCAGCGAAGTGGTGACAGTGGAGTCAATGTTCCAGCGCTTACGGATGTATTCGCCGGCGCGCTCAGCTTGGATCTTGCCGACATCATCAAGCGGCACATCCAAATCACCCTGAAGGCGCGCTTCGGCGTTGTTTGCAGTCCGCCCGTGGCGTAACAGGATCAACACATTGTCAGTGTCGCATAGATCACTGTCGATGGGCGACTGTGGCCACTACCCGATGTGCGGATCCCTCGCCCGATCAGGTGCCTGCCAGCGCGGCGACAACCTTGGGGAAATGCTCCATGCCTTGACCCCCGTCTTGCTGCACGACCACATAGTTGAAGCCCCAGCGTTCGCGGCGCTGCTGCAGCGTCTCGACGATCTCAGGAACCGAACCCACCAGTAATGCCGGCGATTCGCCAACCTCAGCCACCGAAGTAGCAAACAACTCGGCGAACAGACCCAGGGTGCCTTCGCGGTCATCGGTGATGGTGGTGTTCATGGTGAGCGAGCTGATCTCCAGATCGTCGATGCGAGTCCCGGCACACTCACGCAACCGAGCAACCTTTCGGTCGTAGGCAGACGGCATCGAGTCAGCAATGGCATCAACACCGACTTCTCCAGCGCGCAGATTGGCGGTGACACCAACTATGTTGGCGTGTTCAGCCGCCACGCCCAGCATTCGCGGACCGCCACCCCCGATAATGATCGGTGGCCCAGACTCGGTCCAGGGTTTGGGATGACCGTCATAACCCGTGATCGTGTAGTGCTCGCCGGCAAAGTCAAACGGACCCGGCGCCCAACAGCCTTTGATGATCGCCAAGCTCTCGATCAGCCGGTCGATACGCAGACCGGGCCGGTCATAGTTCATCCCGGATTGTTCGTAGTCGGTACGCATCCAGCCAGCGCCGAGGCCGAACTCACAGCGCCCCTCCGAGATCTGGTC
>JAKZTU010000253.1:0-3076 GCA_047516945.1 Acidimicrobiales bacterium | reverse complement strand
GCGCTATGAGGCGGCGGTGCACGACAGGAACCTATCCGGCACGTACCGTCATCGACCAGGCAGCTGCGCTTCTGTGAACGCGTATCGGGTCCATCGAGGTTGTCGCCGTCGCTCGTCGGGCATCGACGGCGGTGTGAGCAGAAAGAGGAGTCAG
Organism: Acidimicrobiales bacterium; assembly: GCA_047516945.1. Classification (GTDB taxonomy): domain Bacteria; phylum Actinomycetota; class Acidimicrobiia; order Acidimicrobiales; family Aldehydirespiratoraceae; genus VXYK01. The sequence continues at coordinate 2,922 of JAKZTU010000253.1, read as the reverse complement.
GCTTCTTATCGGTCGCTTGGGCCCAGTGAGTCCGCTGGATGCCATGCCAGTACCGTGGGCCAAGTGACAGAACCGCCAGTCGAGTTTCAATTCATGCGTAGCCTGGAGGGGTACCCCGAATCAACCCCAACCTTGGACTTCGCGAGACTAGAGCGTCTGGGGGAGTGGACACCGACGGAAGCACAGCCCGCTGTGCGGATCGTGACAGATCATGGCAGCGTGCTGGTCGCCGCGAAGGGCGCAAACGTGTCGATTCGAACCATAGGGCCGTCCACAGTCGTTGTGGGTCGGGCGGACGAAGGGGACGGAATCGGCGCTGTAGGTGGGATTGACGCAGTAGGTGTCGAAGGCCCCGTGAGCGTGGTGATCGATACCACGACGTGGGTGTTGGAGGCAGTGCCGCTACCACTAGCCGACGAACTCGGAGCGCCGTCCATCCAGATCACGAATCATGGGTTCGTTCGAGACTTTATGGGTGTTGCTCGCCTGGAGAGTCTCCGCGGCCAACTGACAAGTCTCAATCGCGACCGGCCCGGACAGCTGGTTGGAATCGGCGCCGACACGGACGGCGGCAAGCTGGTGGGTGTAGATGTCACGGGGATCGTTCACGCTGCGCAGTTCAAGCACCTGGGTGGGTTGTCGCTCTTCTCGCCCCATGTCGACAGCCTCTATGACCTGGCCTGTCGCTCTGACCGGCTCGCTCGCTGGCTACGCAAGCTGCGCCGACGCGGGCTCTTTGATCCCATCGAAGATCCACCGGTCACACCACAAGAACGGGCTCACTGGTTCCGTGACCTCTACGGCGCCATCGAAACCAGAGCGGTGTCGGCGTCGACTCGAGCTGCGTTGCGCTGGTGTTACATGTTGCTGGAGCATGAAGCAATAAAGCGGCGCCGGTCTCCGCAGGCCACGCCCCGGACCAGACGCGTACGCCACCGGCTGAGACGCGAAACGATAGAGAACCTCGGCCGTTGGCTTCACCGGTGTGTGGGGTACGGCCAGCGGCCGTCCCGAGCCCTCGTCAGCTGGCTTGTGACCTCAACTGTGGTGATCGCCTGGTCGGCCCAAAGCCGAACCGTGGAAGACGGCGTGTCCGGATGGGCCGAACGGGTCTCCGAGGTGGTGTTGTCTCCGCTGAGAGTGCTGCGGTTAGGGTCCAACGGAGAAACAGGCCTGTTGGGTGGTTCCGGGTTCGAACCGATCGCTTACCTGCTGGTGGGACTGCCGTTTATTTTCTTCGTCCTCTCACTTCGTGAGTTCTTCCGCTCCCCACTGAATTCCCGAACCCCCACGGTGTAAGGCACTAGTCCCGATCGGTCACGAATACAACAGAACTAGGGACAGCGAACCTTTCTCACCGGACCCCTCGGAGAGCAAGCCCGCACCGCCGAGCCGCAATACTTCAGTTCGGGAGGGCTATACATCTGGAACCCATATACCAAAGTGACGCTCAACTAGACTGGCCTTTCAACTCGCGCAGTGTCGTGGGAGCCTCTCCCGAGATCTCGAACGAGCACATCCGGCTTTTGTTGGGACTAGCGAGTTTGACACAACAACTTCGATGGTGAGGCATTCTCAGCATCAAGCATTGCCTTCGGGCGGTACCCTCGGCGCATGAACAGCGGTGTGGGTAGGGCAACTGTGCTAAGGAACTGTTTGGTAGTGCTGTCCGCTGCTGTGTTGTTGGCGGCGGGATGTGGCAAAGGAGACGCTGAAAGCAGTGTCACCACGGTCGGAGAGTTGGGGGCTGCGCTCGCTGAGACCGCGGAAGTGTCGACATATCGAGTGTCGCTGTCGACTGCTCAAACAATCAGGCTTCCTTTCGGCGCTGTTGAGACAACAGCTGAGATCGACGAACAAGCACCAACGATGGTTGGCGAGGTCAGCAGTGCTCGCCAACACTTTGTGATGGACCTGGGAGCGCTACTGGGTCCCATTCTCGGTGAAGAACTAGACCTCCAGTTGGAGATGTGGATCGACGATGAGCGGCTCGTCATCGACACACGGAGCTACCAGCAATTGCTGGATGGGAATCCCGATGCCCAACTCGGGCCGTTCGAGCCCGGAATCTCCTATGTCGACCTGGCTGACCTTGAGGCAGAGGGCCCCGAAATGCTGGCCGCGTTCGGTGGTTCTGCGCTCCCAGACTTGAGGGAGCTTGCTGAGAAACTTCCCGCAGCACTGATCAGTGTCGAGCGGACCTCTTTGGACCCGACGACCTTTGTGGGCACAATCACATTCACTGATCTGAGCGAGGCGCAAGGTCAAGACATCGAGGTGATATCTCGCAGTGCCGCAGCGGGGATTGCTCTGAATTCCGCGATGACCGTCGACGCGCTGACCAAGTTCTACATCGATTTCTATGACTCCACCGAAGTCGAGGTGACTATCGAACTTGACGGGCGTGGTCTTCTGCATGTTCTGACAACCCGCGCAGACTTGTCGAATCTGTACAGTGCCATGTTCGAAACTGAAGGCTTGATTCCAGAAATCACAGAAAGCGAACGCCAAGAAGCACTGGACGAGGTCGCCGGAGCCGTGCACACCATAGAAACCCGCGCTGTTTACGAGGCTGACAGCGACCTCGAGGTGCCGCTGCCCCCCGCAACAACAGATGACCGAACAGACCTTTGGCGCGAGTTTTTTGTCAACTCCGGCTTTGGCTGATACTTGCTAGCTCGCTATATCAGTTGTCAGTACAAGAACATGGGTTTGCCGGCTACTTGGCGAAGCAACGGGCGATACTGCTCGCTGTCGTAGAGTTCGTCGACATCCACACGCTTGGCGCCTTCGCCGGTGACCGACACATCAACGTTGGTGTAGACGCCGTTGCGCAAAGCAACCATCCGGCCCGAGACACCCTCAAGGGCTAAGTTCGAGGCCATCACCGCGTAGTTGGATGCGACCATGAGGTCGAGGCTG
>JAKZTU010000252.1:0-7196 GCA_047516945.1 Acidimicrobiales bacterium | reverse complement strand
AAGTCTGCGGGTACTGATTTGTTGGTGATCGCTGATTTCGATGTGATCAAACAGCAACTAGACAACCCCCGCCTCGCGGATGGTTCAGCGATACCTGTTGTTGAGCTGCATCGCCTAGCCCTTGAAGCCAACCTTTTGCCTTCGATCTTCGACACCAAAGCCCAAGACATGTGGTTGGGGCGTAAACAACGCACCGCGACCGATGCTCAACGGGTTGCGTTGATCGCGCGTGATCAACACTGCATCGGCTGTAGCGCGAACCCGTTGTGGTGTCGCGCTCATCACATCATCTGGTGGTCAAAGAATGGACCTACCGACGTAGACAACCTGGTGTTGGTATGCGACGACTGCCACCACAAAATCCACGACCACGGCTGGCAAGTATATCAACACCCCGAAACCGGCAAATACAAACTCAAACCCCCCGACCCCAACCAGCCAAGCCAAAACAACCAAACAGCGAGCGCCCAGGGGACGCGCAAACCAGCCCGGATCCCGAACAACAACACCAACACCCCGCCGGCACCGGTGACGCCAACCTGCCCAAAACAGAAGACCCCGACCAACCCCGAACAACACCACCACCCCGCCGGCCCTCACACCGACATAGACACCTCCTAATCAAGGTGGCGCGCCGGTGGACCGTAGTCAGTCTCGATCTAGGTCAGGTGAGGGATGCTCTGTCCAGGCATCTCGCGGACGACTACAACTGGTCCGGGGACGAAGCCGGGGTGCTGTCCGCCGACGGGACCGAAGTACCCGAAGGAGCCAAGACTCGCGTAGAGGTGAACCGGTACGAACGCAACCCCTCTGCACGACATCGGTGCCTCGAATACTACGACTACACGTGCCAAGTATGCGGCTTGAAATTCGAAGAGCGATACGGCGCGTTCGCCCGTGGATTTATGCATGTCCACCACAAGACGCCGCTGTCGCAGATCGACGATCACGAGAACCACCGGATCAACCCGAAGACAGACCTAGTCGCGGTGTGCCCAAACTGCCACGCCATGCTACATCACCACCCAGACGAGCCCTGCGACGTCAAGATACTTCAGCAGTTGATGAAAGAGGCTTGCGATATATCTGACAAAAATGATCGGAATTAGATGCTTTAGCTGACGCGCTCGGTTATGGTGTGCCCTAATCCTGACTGTTCGGATCGGGATTATCTGGATTATGCGCCCATGACTTCATACCCGGTCAACTTAGAACTCAGCGGTCAACCCGTCCTCGTCGTCGGAGGCGGACCGGTCGCGGCCCGCAAGTTAGCCGGCCTGCGAAGCGCTGATGCTCGCGTGACTGTCGTCTCCCCCACCGCAGTCCGCGAGATCAGCGCTGACCCCAACGTGCGTTGGTTGGTACGCCCGTACCGACGGGGGGAGGTAGCCGCCTATCGCCTCGTCATAACTGCCACAGATGACCCAGCGATCAACGCCGAAGTACGCGTCGACGGCGACAAAGCCAACGTGTTCGTCAACTCCGCAGATGACCCCTTGAACTGCTCCTTCACCCTCCCTGCCGTTGCCCGCCGCGGTGACCTGCAGATCACCGTGTCCACCGGCGGTCGCAGCCCCGGCCTCGCCCGCTGGCTGCGCCTAAGACTCGAAGGTCACCTCAGCGAAGGCTACGACGAACTCCTGACGCTGTTGGCAGACGCCCGAGCGGAAGCCCGCGCGGTGTTCGGCACATCCGAGATAACCGGATGGGACGCCGCCCTCAACGACGGACTGCTCGAACTGGTGCAACAAAACCGCATAGACGAAGCCCGAGAACGTCTTTTGGACCACCTGGGCCTGACTCCCCAAGGTGTGCTGACATGACCGTTTACCTCGTCGGAGCAGGACCGGGCGACCCTGACCTGCTCACCATCAAAGCCGCCAAGCTCCTGCAACGCGCTGATGTGGTCATATACGACCGGCTCATTGAGTCAGCAGTGCTTGAGCTTGCCCCGCCCTGGGCCGAGATGATTGATGTTGGCAAGCGCCCCGGAACACCCGCCAACGCCCAGACACGAATCAACGATGTGCTAGTCGACCGAGGCCGCCGATTTGATTGCGTCGTCCGTCTCAAAGGCGGCGATCCCTTCGTGTTCGGGCGTGGCGGAGAGGAAGCCCTAGAACTGCGGGCGGCAGGCATTGATGTCGAAGAGGTACCGGGTATCACCTCCGCCATCGCAGCACCCGCGGCTGCTGGCATTCCCGTCACCATGCGAGGCCTCAGCAGCGGATTCACCGTTGTCACCGGTCACCAAGACCCCAACACCGAACGATGGCTCGATTGGGACGCGCTGGCTCGTACAGGCACGACCTTGGTGATCCTTATGGGAGCATCACGCACCGCTTGGATCGCGCAGCGGCTAATGGCCGGCGGACTAGCAGCCGACACAGCAGTGGCCGTCGTCTACTCCGCCACGACTGACCACGAAAACGTGACACGAACAACTCTCGCCGAGCTTCCAGACATCACTGTTCCCAACCCATCCACGCTTGTGATCGGCGCTGTCGCCGCCCAATCTGTGCTCGACACAGTGCTGACTCTCGGCGCAGACGGAGCCCCGGCGATGCCTACCCGGTTCAACGCAGAAGCACTCCACAATCAACAAAACCTGGCCGACCACCAAGAACTGATCCAGAAAGGAGCTCTACGATGACCCTCCTCGAAACCAACCGAATCGAAACACGGCCCGTGGATCCCGACATTCAGGCCGACATAGACAAGTTCCGGGATGTGCTTGCCAAGCACCAGAATGGCGAAATCTCAGAAGACGTGTTCCGAGTATTCCGCCTGACTAACGGCATCTACGGACAACGGCAAGGCGGAACCAACCAGATGGTTCGGGTCAAGGTTCCCTACGGATCGATGGACCCAGAACAATTCGAGATGCTTGCGTTCATTGTCGAGCGCTACAGCCGTGGCTGGGCGCACATCACCACGAGACAAAACCTCCAGTTTCACTTCGTGCAATTGGATCAGATCCCCAACGTGTTGGACCACCTCGCGGCAGTGGGACTCACCACCCGCGAAGCTTGTGGCGACACTGTTCGCAACGTGCAGGGCTGCCATCTTGCGGGTGCCTGCCCCCACGAGAATCTCGACATCACTCCGTGGGCAGAGGCCGCCTACCGCCACTTCGTACGCAACCCTCTCAGTCAGCGACTACCCCGCAAGTTCAAGATCAACTTCTCAGGCTGCGAAACCGACTGCGGCCAAGCCATGTTCAACGACGCTGGCGTAATAGCCACCACCCGCACGCTCGACGACGGAATGATCGAAGCAGGTTTCAGAGTCTTCATCGCCGGAGGACTCGGTACAACCCCGTTCCCCGCTCAAGCGCTTGAGGAGTTCACCCGCAAAGAAGAACTACTCCCCACGCTCGAAGCGATCCTGAGGGTCTTCGATCAGACCGGTAATCGAGACAACAAACTCCGTGCCCGGATGAAATGGGTAGTCGAACAGCTCGGGATCGACGAAGTTCGCAGGCGCGTGCTCGCCATCCGCAAATTCCTGCTCGCCTCCTCGTCGTATCCAGGTGGTCTCCCCACCGAAGTGCGTATCGGCGGCGATGCGCCCGCGGGGATAGATGCCACAGCGACGGTCACGAAAGTCGGACAGGGAACACCGGTCAGCGTCGGCGGGGCCTCCCCATACGACCGATGGTTCAGTGTCAACGTGGTGCGCGGTATCGCCTCAGGACAGGTTTCGGCTTATGCCTGGGCGCAGCTCGGTGATATCACGGCTGCTCAATTCCGGGCTATTGCAGCTATCGGGCGGGACTTCGAAGTTGACATTCGCCTGACAAACCGCCAGAACCTCATCATCCGCGGGCTCGACGAATCAGACCTCCCCGAGTTGTACGAACGGCTGCTTGCCGTCGACATGGCCCGCCCGGGAGCAGAGTTGGTCAGAGACGTTGTCGCCTGCCCCGGTGCCGATACTTGCAACCTCGCCGTGACTCAGAGCCGGGGACTCGCCAAAGCAATCGGTGATGCCCTCGAATCAGAAGGCCTCGCGGATGTCCCGGGTTTGCGGATCAACATCAGTGGATGCCCCAACTCGTGTGGACAGCATCACGCAGCCGACATTGGATTCTTCGGGGCCGAACGCCGCGCCAATGGTCGCTCAGCACCCGGATATCAGATGATGCTCGGCGGCTACATCGGTCAGGAGCAAGCTCACTTCGGCACCAAAGCTCTACGCCTCCCCGCCAAGAACGCGGCCGAGGCAGCGCTGCGAGTCGTACGTCGCTTCAACAACGAACGCAATGCTGGTGAGCCGTTCCGAGGCTGGATCGAACGCTCCGGCGGGGTTCGAAGCATCGCCTCCGAGCTGAAGGAACTCGACAAGTTCCCGGCATATGACGACGACCCAGTGTTCTACACCGACTTCGACGAGACCGGTGCCTACGAAGTAGTCGTCGGCGATTCGGAGTGCGCCACCTAACCCGATCTACCATCACGGGTAGCATGTCGCCCGAATTCAACACCGACTTCGACCCTCGTCATGGAGAGATGGTCGGCGTGTCACCCCTTTTGCGACGAATCGTCTGCAACAACCCCTCGAAGTACACGTTCCACGGCACCGGCACATACGTGATAGGCCACACCGACGTGGCCGTGGTCGATCCCGGTCCCCGTGACCCCGCCCATGTCGAAGCACTGCTTCGTGCACTCGGCGATGAGACGGTTCGCGCAATCTTGATTACCCACACCCACGGTGATCACTCGCCAGCGGCTGCTGCGCTGCACGACGCCACCGGCGCTCCCGTGCTCGGCTTCGGCCCCCACCCCCAAGACGCGACCAGCGAAGAAGACCACGCAGATAACGGGAACGGCACAGACGACGAGACCGATCCCGGCGAGGATGGCCGAGCCGCCACCGACAAAGACGCACATCGGCCCGACGTCGACTTCGACCCCGAAACCCGGCTTGCCCACGGCGACACCGTCGAGGGACCGGGGTGGACGGTGCAAGCCCTACACACACCCGGGCACATCTCCAACCATCTCTGTTTCGCGCTAGCCGAAGAGAACGCGGTGCTAACCGGTGATCACGTGATGGGCTGGTCGACAACCATCATCCCACCACCTGACGGCGACATCAGCGACTACCTGCGGTCATTACAACTGCTGTTGAACCGCAGCGACGAGGTCCTATATCCGACGCACGGCGGGCCGGTCAACAACCCGCAGCCTTACGTGTCGGCGCTGCTCAACCATCGCCTTCGCCGAGAAACGCAAATCTTGGGCCAGCTAGCCGAAGGCCCATCTTCGGCAAAACAAATGGTCGCCGTGCTCTACTCCGATGTGCGCAAGGAGCTACACCGGCCTGCGGCGCGATCCGTCGTCGCCCACCTCGCCAAACTTCAAAAAGAAGACAAAGCCGCACCCGTCGTCGACGACGCTTCCCCCACATCGTCTGACACTGTCTGGGCGCTGAGATAAATCTGCGCGTTCAGCTACAAATGTGATGGCTGAACGCGCAGATTACGGGGATCAGGCGTTGATCGATACGGCTACAGGGTGGTGACAGGCCAGGTAGTGGTCGCTGTCACCGACACGCTGCATCACAGGTTCGTCAGTGAAACAAATCTCGGTCGCATGGGAACAGCGGGTATTGAATCGACAGCCGACCGGTGGGTTGATCGGTGAGGGAAGCTCACCGGGAATATCGCCCTCAGACACATCAACAGTCGGCGCAGGCTCGGGAATAGCCGCCAGCAATGCCCTCGTATAGGGGTGCCGTGGATTCTCGTAGAGTTCGTTGGCGTTACCGATCTCGCAGGCCTTCCCCAGATACATGACAATGATCCGGTCGGACACGTTCTTCACCACCGAAAGGTCGTGGCTGATGAACAGCAGAGTCAGTCCGTAGCGCTTCTTCATGTCCTCCAACAGGTTTAGAACCTGAGCCTGGACCGACACATCGAGCGCCGACACCGGCTCGTCGCAGATCAAGACCTTGGGGTCAAGCGCCAACGCCCGAGCGATGCCTATGCGTTGGCACTGCCCGCCCGAGAATTGGTGGGGTCGCCGATCACCAAACTTGGGATCAATACCCACCGACAACATCAGTTCCTCAATGCGACTCTGCGACCACGAACCCCTTTCGTCACCCCACACAGCAAGACCCTCAGAGATCACCTGGCGGATCTTGCGCCGCGGATTGAGCGACGAAATCGGGTCCTGAAAGATCATCTGCAAGTCAGGACGAAGACGACGCAATTCCTCACCCTCAAGCGTGGCGAGATCATTGCCCTGATAGTCGACGGTCCCGCTCTTGATGTCGTTCAGACGAACGATCGACTTCGCCACAGTCGATTTGCCGCAACCCGACTCACCCACAATCCCGAGCGTTTCGCCCTCGGCCACATCGAAAGAAATGCCGCTCACGGCGTGAACCACAGCGCCTTTGCCGACCGGGAACTCGACTTCGAGATCGCGCACCGTCAATAGCACGTCAAGGTCTTCGCGCAACGGTGCGTGCCCAGAACCAGCCATCAGCTCAAGACTCCAGCATCAGTCACCTCAAGGCCGGCAGCGGTGCGGCCCTGCGCCAAGTTGCTGGCCAAAGCCTCCCGCCCTCGATCCGTGTTGGCCGGGTGGAAACACGCGAACTCATGCATACCAGCGATGCCGCTGATATCGGGGATCGACTCCAAACAATCCGCCTGCGCGAATCGACAACGCGGCGCGTAAGCACATTGCTCAGGAGGATTGATGAGTTCGGGAGGTCGTCCCGGTATCGGTTCGAGCCGGGTGTGGCTCGGCTGATCGATCCGGGGAATACAACGCAACAGCGCGTCGGTGTAGGGGTGACGCGAGTCGTCAAAGAGAGTTTCGGGTGCCGAACGCTCAACCAGACGCCCCGCGTACATCACCGCTATCTCATCGCAACGACCTCGGGCCACGCCGAGGTCATGGGTAATGAGAATCATCGACATGCCCCGCTCCTCACGAAGCCGGTCAAGTAGGTCAAGCAGGTGCTTTTGAACGGTCACGTCAACCGCTGTGGTGGGCTCATCGGCAATAAGCAGCGACGGTTCGCAGGCCAGCGCCATGGCGATCACCACACGCTGACGCAACCCGCCTGACAATTCGTGCGGGTACTGGTCGACCCGTTTGCCCGGCTCGGGAATACCGACCTGAGCAAGCAGATCCTCGGCTTCAGCAAGAGCAGTCTTCTTGTCTCGCTTG
>JAKZTU010000251.1:0-5298 GCA_047516945.1 Acidimicrobiales bacterium | reverse complement strand
GGGTCAGTGTTCGCCGACGGCGGGTCTGAGATGTTGTCGTCGGCCTCAACGCTAGGGATAGTAATATGCACGCCGTGGAATCTGACGCCCTCATCGGACCATGCGACGAACTGCTCCCGATGCTCGTTGACGGCAGCGAGCACTGCCAGACGCGTGTTGAAAAAACCACTGATCGACCACTCCCTGTAGAACCCGTCACAATAAAGACGCAAGCGCTCCAAGTCATCATCAGATAGCTCTGGTGGGTCAACTGCCATCCGGTCGCCTCTCTCGGTGGGGAACGGCTTCAGTCATGGGCTGCCGATGCCTTCCACGACTGGGCCGTTGGTGATCGGTAGGCACCACGACTTGCTACCTCAAGGTTGGGAGATGTGCCACCCGCTAGCCAGCCGAACCAAAGCGCAGTATACCGCAAGGCCCAGCACGCTCCAGATCCTCGCGACGCGCTCCTAGGGGTGGGAGCCGTCATTCTGGCCATGGTGCCCCTTCGATGCCGTGGTTGTTGTCCGGATCACGGCAAATCAGCTATGGCAGACGGAGGGGACTTCCGACCTCGGCTGTTGTGCTGCGTAAAAGCCGGACTTGCCGACCTCAGTAGCCGCAAGTCCCCACGCGGACTCTCCCTCCGCTCACAATGACCAAGATCATCGCCCTTGACCTACACTATTCGTTGTGCGTTTGTCTATTTCTCGGACACCTCGGTGCCACTGAAATCGATGGAGTCGCCTGGGTTGATCAAGACCGCCATGATGGCGAGGGGTTCCTTCTCTAAGACGCCGAGAGCCTCGATCTCTCCGTCAGGGAAATCTTCTGGAAGGCGCGGTTCAGGGTGGCCCCCATCACATCGGTCTTGTTGGGCCAGCGGCCGTAGCTGGCACCCGTTGCCGCCCCCGCACGGCGGGAAAGTTCGACACTAATGCGACGCTTGATGGTTCTACAGATCCAAACACCGGCCAACCCGACCGTGTGATGCTCTACGCCAATACCTTGGATCTGACTTGCGGAGTGCCCCCTCTCTTGGGTGAATCCCCCAAACGTCCCCCGCTGGCATGCGAGAGTAGAGCATCCCTACCTCGGAGTATCTCAGGTGATCAACGCTGACAAGCCGTACCGATGGAAGGCCGACATCGTTAAATCGGTGGACCTGTACAACAACTGGTTCTTGGCCGCCGCGCCGCTGGCGTATCGCGAGACGCGAGAGGCGACCGCTGGCAAGGTCCTCGATGCCTTCCACGCGACCCGCAACCTGGTCTCGGTCACGCCGGAGATACTCGCCGACTCACCAGCCATACTCCATACGCTACGCATGAGTACTGCACCTCCACTAGCGAGGGACCGCCTAAGCGGACTTGCTCACACGCCGCCCGCCCTGGTCAAGACCTTGGAGGAGAAAGGCATCCCACCTCGGATGCGTCGCCCCGACCTGATGCGGCACCTCACATCAATTTGCGGGGTGATCAACGATCTCCTTGATATTGACCTCTACCCATGGCTGGCTATCGGGGGCGACGCGCAGAATCGCGAGTTGGCCATGGCGACCACCGTTGTCGCAGACCGGCTGTGCGGAGCGGTTGCCAACCCGATCATCCGGAACGCCCAAGAGCAGCGCCAGCTTGCAGTCATCAGTGAATGGCTACGCGAGCGGGGATACCGGTAACAGGCCCATCCCGCCGATCAGCCACTCACCTCCATGGAACCAGGAACCTTCTCGTTCCGCATGAACGTCGTTGTCACAGGGGACGGACATAATGAGATCAATATGCTGATCGATACCGTGATCCAGCCCCATGACCCAGGTCCCAGCCGGCTCCCCCTGCTCCTGGAAGCGAAGTCCGCTGGAGACTTCACGAACACGAACAAACGCCGCAAAGAAGAAGCAACCAAAGTGCGCCAACTACGAGCGACCTACGGAGAGGAGATCGGCCTCCTACTGTTTCTCTGCGGCTACTTCGGCTCTGGGTACCTCGGCTATGAGGCCGCTGAAGGCCTTGACTGGGTCTGGGAACACCGTGCTGACGACCTGGAGCACGCCGGTGTCTAGCGCAACGGCCATCGAGACCGAGCGGCTCCGAGTCCAAGAGTCGCTCGATGAAGAGCGTTCCCAGCGCGAGCGAAACGAGACGGGACAGTTCGCGACCCCTCCGGCACTTGCTGAGGACATCATTGCCTCCCTCCTCGACGCGGGACTTCCCGAGTCGATTGACTTCCTTGAACCGTCCTGTGGCAGCGGATCGTTCTACTCGGCGCTGCTGCGCCTGGCTGGAGGAGAGCGCATCGACTTTGCGCGAGGCGTTGAACTTGACGAACGATTCGCTGCGGCGGCTAAGCGCCTGTGGGGCGAAACCGGGCTTGAAGTCGAGGCCGCTGACTTCACGCAGTGGTCCGAAGACACCGGCGAGAGGTTCGACCTGCTTGTTGCTAACCCTCCCTATGTCAGGCACCACTACCTTTGTGCCAAACAGAAGAAGCGGCTCGTAGCGAGAGCCACGAGCGAGCTTCAGTTGAAGCTGTCAGGGCTGAGCGGACTGTACGTTCACTTCATCCTCGCCAGCCATCGAGTCCTTCGGCCCGGCGCCATAAGCGCGTGGTTGATCCCCACCGAGTTCATGGACGTGAACTACGGGAGCGTCCTCCGTGCCTACCTGTCGCGCAACGTAACACTCCTGCAAATCCATACCTTCGATGCAGCAGATGTGCAGTTCGCGGACGCCCTCGTTTCGTCGGCCGTCGTCGTGTTCAGAAATACTCCTCCCACTCGGGGCGACAAGGCCTCATTCACCTTCGGTGGAAGCGTCACGCGACCCAGAGAAGAACACATAGTTCCCATTGTTGACCTCGACCCGAGGTCTAAGTGGTCGTCCATGCCAGATCGAGGAAGCCTCACCGATACAGGTCCAACGCTGGGGGACTTCTTCACCATCCGTCGCGGGATCGCCACAGGCGCCAACGGCTTCTTCATACTAGACCGCAGCGATGCAACCGAACTCGGATTCGCTGAGAGGCACCTGACGCCAATGCTGCCAAGCCCCCGCTACATCAGAGGGGTAACCATCGACGCCGACGACGAGGGTTGGCCGATTCTTGATCGACGGTTGACGCTCTTGGATTGTCATGTGCCCGAGGCCGAACTCGAATCCGTTGACCCCGCCCTCGCGGAGTACTTCGCAACGGCCGACGAACTAGGCATCAAGGACGGCTACCTCGTCAAGACGCGTAAACCTTGGTACCGGCAAGAGAAGCGCGCCCCAGCGCCTTTCCTGTGCACCTACATGGGACGTGGTGTTGACAAGGACAGACCTTTTCGGTTCATCCTCAACCGGTCACGAGCCGTCGCAACCAACATGTACCTGATGCTCTATCCCAACGAAGCTCTCGCCCAGCACCTCGACCAAGACCCAGCGCACATGGAAGCGGTCCACGCCGCTCTGTTATCGCTCACCGCCGAGGACCTGAGGCGCGGTGGGCGTGTCTACGGCGGCGGGTTGCATAAAATCGAGCCGAAGGAGTTGGCCTCTCTGCCAGCGCACGGCCTAGTTGAACTCGCCCCAGAACTGCACGTCCCGGCCAATGGGGCGGGCCAACTCTCGCTCGTCCTCACCTGACTGCTGACCCCCGCACGGAGAGAGCGACTTATGTACCTCTTCGACCGAGTGTTCATCGCAGTTCCACGTCCAAGATGTCGACGAAGGCGGCTAGGACGCACGAAAGCCCGGCCACTCACCGGCCGGAGGGGCAGTTCTGAGCAGAGGGCTAGGCGAACCGTCAGTCGGCTTCTTCGAGAGCTTCGACGGGCGCGTAGCTGACAAGGTCGATGAATTCAGCGATCGGTTTGACCCGCGGCCCTCTGCCCGCTGTATGGCGATTTCGCATGCAGACATCCAACACGCTCCGAGCCCTTCCTTCTTCCCGTTGATTGGCAGATGTGTATCGTTCCACGAAATACGCCTCGTAGTTCTCTTGGTTGAACAGGCTGTCGCTGCTCCCCGCGATTAGGAAGGCTTCGATCTCCTCTCGCGCCCAGTGTGATCTGTCGAAACTTTCCTCGGGATCAGGGCTGGGACCGAGGGCCTCGTTTAGGGCGGCTGCCGCGGCGAAACCGTCGCCATTGTCGTACGCAAGGCAATGGTAGGCGGCTTCGTCGAGTGCTCTGAACACGATCAACGCAACCACAGCGTGTTCCCACACGACAATGTGGTTCGCGCGGGTCTGATCCGAGGGGACGAAAGACGCTAGGGCTACGACGGCGAGGTGGACGGCCTGTTCGAGGTCGCGCAGGCTGCGTCCGGGCGACTCCGCGAGCATTGTCAGCATCCACGCGCTGTGGCTGTTGCTCGATGTCGTGAACCTTGCCGATAGCCCAGTGGCCACCAAAAGCCCGTCCAAGAACGCCGAGAGGTTCTGCTCGTCGGGCGGGGGGAGGCTTATGTGCAGGTCGGCGAAGCGGCGCAAGTACCAGTCCGCGTCGAAGTCGTTGCCATACACGGACTCCACGGAGTGACGCAGTTCGGCTCGGTTGATGGCCAGCACGACCATTACGCCGTCTGCGGCGAATAGGTGCCTCACGGTTTCGAGGAGGCTCAGCGCGTAGGGCGGGCGGCAACGGTCCAACTCGTCTACGAAAACAACCAGCAGCCCTTTGTCTGCCGAGGCGACCGCTTCGAGCCGCTCGGTGAAGAGCGTCGACTCCTGTTCAGCCTGTTCCCAATCAGCCAAAATCTGCGGCTCGTCGCCCTCAAAGGCGTCCCGGTCAATGATGCCACGGCTGCCCACGCTTACTAAGTGCCAGGCCACATTGGCCGCGGTTTTCCGCAATTCCGCGACCTTGGATTTGCCGATCTGATCGGAAACAGCGGCTACTAGGTCCACCAGAGGATTACCAGTATGGCCCTTCTGCCAAGCGTTGAATTCGACAACCCGGACACCCTGGGATCGCAGATGCGCCGAGCACATCCTCACGAAAGCCGTTTTGCCGGCGCCCCAAGGGGCGTCAAGCGAGACCACAGCGTGCCCATCGACGCCGCGCAGCACCCTGCACAGCGCCTCGACGTGCGGGCGCCGGTTCAGTCTGTCGTTCTCAAACGGGGCCTTCTCATGTGCTGTGAACTCGATGGGGTGCAATCGCATCGGCCCAAGCTACAGAATCGAAGTGTCATATTCGCTTCAACGAGCCCGAGATCCCTCCACATGGGCGACGGTGACCAAGAGTGGGCACAGAACGCCCCACCAGCCCCCTCCCAGCATCCCCTCACCATCTGCGCCCCTTGGTGGTGGCAGATGAACAGCCCCACACCAAAAACC
>JAKZTU010000250.1:0-6001 GCA_047516945.1 Acidimicrobiales bacterium | reverse complement strand
GAACTCGTCGTGAAGCACGAAAGGACAGGCGTAGACATCGCCGATCGGGTCGATCAGGCAGACCACCCGACCAGCCCCGCAAAGGTTGAGACCCGGTAGCGGCTCACCGAGGGCAGACAGATGAAAGAAAGAGTCGCCGGTGAGCACTTCGGGCCGGTCCAGCAGCCATCGGTACAACTGGCGTTGCTGAGTATCGGTGGGATGAAGTTCATGCCAGCTATCGGCACCCCGCCCAGAAGGACGAAAGCGGGTAAGCCGCAACTCGGCACCGAATTTCTTGGCCATTGCTTCGAATCGGTCAACCTGGCCAATGTTGTGACGGGTCATAACCACCGAGATTTTGAAGCCGGTGAACCCGGCATCGTGCAGGTGTTTCATGGCCTGTTGAGCCACCTCAAAGGAACCTTCGCCGCGCACCGCATCGTTGGTTGCCGCGTCTGCGCCGTCTATCGAGATCTGCACATCGACGTAGTCCATGGCGGTGAGTTCGCGGGCAACCGCGGCATCGATTCGGGAGCCGTTCGTTGAGAACTTCACGCCGACTCCGTGATCGGTGGCGTAGTCGACGAGATGCCAGAAGTCGCTGCGGATGGTTGGTTCGCCTCCGCCGATGTTGATGTAGAAGACCTGCATCCGCTGAAGTTCGTCGATTACGGCTTCGGCTTCTTTGGTGGTGAGTTCGCGAGGGTCGCGCCTGCCCGACGAACTGAGGCAGTGAATGCACTGCAGGTTGCAGGCATATGTCAACTCCCAGGTCAAGCAGATGGGGGCGTCAAGTCCCGCCTTCATTTGGTCGGCGAGGCCGCTGCGTTTAACCGGTGACAACACCGGGTTGTCCGGTGCTGGCGTAGCGGCGAACGCAAGCGGCGAGATAGCAGTGGCGGTCATATTGCGACCAAAAAATCGGAGGCGGCAAGCGATGCCAGGGCCTTCTCGAATGACGGCCAACGACGATCTTCGAGACCCGCTGAGGCGAAGGCCTCACGTACGCTTTCATGCTCGCCAAGGCTCGATACGAGCGTCACAAGCTCGGGTGCCCTCAGGAAATTCAGGCGTCGGTTGCCATAGTGGTAGGCGAGCGCACCGAACGGTTCTGGTCGAAGAGCCACGCGTTCATGCAGGCGGTAGCGACGATTCGCGTCAAACTCCACGGACTAGTAGACCCCGCACATGCCGTCGATAGAGATTTCCTCCACGAGCAGTTCCTCTTCGACGAGTTCGCCGTGGACGTTGGACTCGGGTTCGGTTCCGGTCGGTGCTGTTGTGTTGAGGGGCTTCACAAGTGACTCCTTGTCGCGCGGGTAGCTGGGTCTTGGGTGACCCGTTCAGGACGACGTAGTCACCCATGTCACCCTAGGGGATAGCGCCTAGATGGTTCCATCCTGTGTCGGTGACCTACGTTTGGGGGCGGCTTACGAACAGGGAGGCATTGTGAAACTCGACATCATGTCAGGCGCGCTTGAGTTGCGAGCTATGCAACGTCATGCCCGAGCCGTTGAGAAGGCCGGTTTTCACACGATGTGGTTGACCGAGTCAGGCCGCACCGCGTATCTCTCGGCTGCTGCGGCTGGGCTGGTAACCGAACGGCTTCGGCTCGGAACTGCCGTTGCTGTGGCCTTCCCGCGCAGTCCGATGATCACAGCCTCGGTCGCCTGGGAATTGGCCGAGGCTACTGAGGGGCGTTTCACGCTTGGCTTGGGCACGCAGGTCAAAGCCCATATCGAACGCCGTTACTCCAGCAGTTACGCGCCTCCAGGTCCCCGGATGAAAGAGTACGTCCAGGCTTTGCAAGCGATCTTTCGGGCTTTTAGGGGTGAAGAGAAGCTGTCGTTCGAGGGCGATTACTACTCGTTTTCTTTGTTGCCACCACAGTGGTCACCGGGACCGATCGCAGTCGCAGATCCGCCGATCTACGTCTCCGCGGTGCTGGATTGGATGTCGCGGATGGCGGGCGAGGTTTGCGATGGGATCCACATACATCCGTTCAACTCCGCCGCATATGTACGTGATGTGCAACGGCCCCGTGTGCAGGAAGGCGTCGACCGGGCTGGTCGCGAGCTTGCCGATGTCATCTTTGAGATCCCGGTGATGACACCGGTGGGCGACACCGACGAGGAGATGGCCGAGTCCCGCGAACACGCCCGACAGATGATTGCTTTCTATGGCTCGACTAGGACTTATTCGCCGGTCTTTGAGACTCACGGGTTCGCTGGACTTGCAGATGAGCTCCATGAGTTGCAGCGGCGGGGTGATATTGCGGGCATGGTTTCGCTGATCAGCGATGATGTTCTCGACCACTACACGGTGTCGGGTACCTGGTCGAACCTCGGGGCGAATCTGGTTGAGCGTTACCGCGATGTTGCGCCGAATGTGTCGTTGATGACCTACACCGCTTCGAGCCAACTGCGCCGCCACCCGGACATCCTCGACCGCTGGTCCGATGTCGCCCGCGACGTTTCGACTGCATTGTAGGTCGCCAGCCTATCTGGGTGGAGTCGATAAACTCATCACAGAACCCAGAATTCAACATCGTCTTATACTTTTCAGGCCAAAATGATAAGTAGTCTCCTAATTACAACAATTCTTACAATTTATCCCGAAAATCTGTAAATCAGTGTAGAATGTCGGTATGACCTTTCATTTTCTGGGTCCAGACCGACTCGAAGAGCAAGTAAGAGACGTGCTCAGTCACCTGGCTGACGGTCGACCACCAAGCCAGATTGAGACCACTCAGGTCGACATCAAAGAAGAACCGGGACGCAGACGGGGGCGGTCGATCGACGCGGGAGAGCGGACCAACGAAAAAGCTGCCTCGCAACTGACGGGAGAGATGGCGTGCATGGCCAACACACCTGGAGGAGGCGCTCTCATCGTGGGCATCGCCGACGACGGGACTCGTATCGGAACAGAACTTGATTCCGAGTGGCTTCGTCACCGCATCTATCAGTTGAGTGAACAGAAGTTGACGGTCGATGTCAGGGAAGGCGTTCTGGGCGAGTGTCGGATCCTAGTGCTCACCACCCACGAGGCGGTTGAACCGATCCGCCACAAAGGGCGCATCAGGTGGCGTGTCGAAGCCAACTGTGTAGAGGTTGATGCTACGACATGGCACAGCGGTAAGTTGCATCGCAGCGGAGCCGACTGGTCAGCGCAAGTCAGTGGGCACACCTTGGAAGACGTGAGTCCGGTGGCAGTCGAGATCGCGCGCCGCTATCTCAAACAGAGGGGGAGTCCCATCGACCATGAATTGGCCGAAGCCCCAACGGTTGATCTCTTGCGCCGTTTGCACCTAGCCGACCGTGACAATCGATTGACCAACGCGGGCAGCCTATTGTTCGTCGGAACGCCTCACCCCGGAATTGACTACATTAGGCGAGAGACCCCCGGTGGTGACAGTCGCCATCGCGTCCGCAGCGTCGTCTCACTGCTGGAGCAGATCTTCAACGTAGAACTGACCAGTGAGTCTGCAAACCGTACATTCCATATCGCCCACGGCTTCAGCCACGGTCAACACCAAGCCATCCCAGCGAGAGCGATCCGTGAGGCGATTGTCAACGGAACAGTTCACAGGGACTGGCAATCTCCGCAACCCACCTCCGTGGAACACGCTGGCGACACGCTGACCGTCACCTCCCCAGGAGGCTTCATCGGTGGGATCGAACCGTCAAACATCATCTCGCACCCCGCGGTGCCACGGTACCGAAGTCTGGCCGAAGCGGCCGCTGCGCTCGGAATCGCGGAGCGTCAAGGGGTCGGTGTTGCAAGAATGACGCGCGACATGCTCGCAATCGGCTGGCCCCGACCAGAAATCTACGAAATCGCGGGCCCTTACGTGCGCGTCTCGCTCTTCGGTGGCGAACCCGCCCAAGAGATGGTTCGTCTTATCACAGCTATCGAACCGCCGAGTCTGGCCGGTAGCGTCGAGCCTCTGCTGTTGATCGACGAATTGCGACAACGTGGCTGGATCGACGCCGAGAGAGCGAGTCCTGTCCTGCAGCGCACGGTCAACGAATCCGCCGATTCGCTGTCCCGCTTGGAGACGGCGAATCTCCGCGAGGAGCACGAAATTTCCAATCAGAGTCCCGAGGTACCCAAATCCGCAGTCATCTCAAAGGTCGCCGGGACGCCCGCGGCTCAACCACCCGCGTACCGTCTCAGCGATAACGTTCGGTCCCGAATAAGTCGCCTCTGTCCCTTCAATGCCTCCACCGAAGCACAGAATGCGCTGATTGCCGACTGGGCGCGTGCTCGCGGGCGCGTATCCACCACCGAAGTCGCGGACCTCACTGGTCTCAGCGTGCCCACGGCAGGACGGCGACTATCTGCTCTTGTTGACGTTGGAGAACTCGAAGCTGCGAAACCGAAGCGAGCCGGACGAGGATTCCATTATCTTCCCACACAAGAGTGAACCGACGCTCAGTTGTCGGCGTCGATGGCGTGGGTGCGCAGCATTTGTAAGGGGACGACCTCAAGAGCCCGACATTTAGGACCGCTGGTCCGATGTCTCCAGCGATGTTTCGACTGCTTCTTCTGCGGCCGGGTCGTGAGTCGTGAGCCACCAGAGCCAACCTCGGGCTACCAGAGCGACCAGAGAGCCACCGCGGCCAACGTTGGGCGGTCTGTGCGATCTCGCACCGGTACGAGCTGCGACGACGTGGGCGATAGGTCCGGCCACGGCCAACGTTGGGCGGTCTGTGTGATCTGTGGAGCGTCGCGACGATGCCTCAGACACGTCACGGGTCATAGCCGGCTTCGCTCGATGTCGGCTCGATGGTAGGCTACCACCACCCCTGGAGGGAACCCAAAACGTTGCCTTCCCTAGGCGATGTGAGTAGGGGTGGGGGTTGGGGCATGCGTTTGTCTCGCGGTGCCTTGATTTCGGCTCGATGTCGGCTCGTGTGGTGATCCGCCAGCAGCGGCATTACTGTGCCACAACCAGACAATAGAGGGGAATTGATGTCGTTTCTGTCGGTTAGGTCGTTGGCTGGTTGGTGTTGTGTCTGGCGGTGTCTTCGTTGGTGGCGGTGTCTTCGGCTGGTGCGGTTGGAGGGTTCGGCGATGTTGCCGAGGGCAGATATTACACCGAGCCTGTCCAGTGGTCGGCTGATGAGGGGATCACCGGTATAGACGGCAACTGTTTCCTACCCGATGCGCCGGTGTCTCGCGGCGACGCCGCGGTTTACATCTGGAACATGGAAGGCCGGCCATCGGCGCCTGCGCACAGCTTCGTTGATGTGAGCGAACACCAGGACGCGGCGGTGTCGTGGATGTCTCACAACGAGATCACTACCGGCACGTCAACAACCACGTTCGGTCCTGACGGCGCGTTGAATCGGGCGCATCTGGTTACGTTCTTGTGGTGTTTGGCCGGTAAACCCGCGGCGCCTGCGCATAGCTTCGTTGATGTGCAGGCGTCTTGGCAGCAGGGCAGCGTTTCTTGGGCTGCTGACCGTGGGATAACTACCGGCACGTCAACAACCACGTTCGATCCTGACGGCCCGTTGAATCGGGCGCATCTGGTTACGTTCTTGTGGTGTTATCAAGGCAAACCCGAAGTGACCGTTGACCCCGACAGCCCACCGTGTGAAACCACCTTTAAAACCGTTTCGGCCGGCGGGTGGCATTCGTGTGGGGTGCGTGCCGATGACACAATCACCTGCTGGGGCAACAACGAATATGGGCAGGCTGATGCGCCTGCGGGGGCGTTCAAAACGGTTTCGGTCGGCAACGGGCATTCGTGTGGGGTGCGTGTCGATAACACAATCGCCTGCTGGGGCGACAACGAATATGGGCAGACTGATGCGCCTGCGGGGGAGTTTCAAACCGTTGCGACCAGCTACGACCATGCATGTGGGTTGCGTGTCGATGACACGATCACCTGCTGGGGTCTCTACGGCGATGACCATCGCATCCACCCCGAACGTCGCGTTTGGCGGGCTAGTTCGCCTGAGGGGGCGTTCAAAACCGTTTCGCTCGGCTTCGAGCATGGGTGTGGGTTGCG
>JAKZTU010000249.1:0-3110 GCA_047516945.1 Acidimicrobiales bacterium | reverse complement strand
CTGGCGAGTCGACCTAGGCAACCACCGAGGAAGCTGGACGCAGAGTACTTTGTCTTCGCTCTACTTGTGTGGCCCCAGCGCCGAACCATTCGGGCATAGGTGTTGGGATGCGCCAACTTGTAGCGGTGTTCAATGATGCCGTATTCGAGCCACTGGTCGGAGTTGCCGATGCATTGGATCAAACCGTCGTACACACCCCAGTCTTCACCGATCCCGCTCCGAGCATCTAGATTGCTTCGGCCGTTGGCCCTGACGGTCGGCGTCCACGAGTACTCGCAGTCCTCGCAGTGAAGTACTTGCTTGCCGTCGTCATCAAGGAACTCGATGATCGAGTCGTCGTACGAACACGTCGGGCATGCTTGTCGGGGCACTTAGTGCTTTCTGGCTGGGGCGAACGGGGAAAAATAGTTGGAGCCCTAGGCCAAGACCTCGGGCTCAGGCGGGGGCGGTAACTTGCCACCCGGCTGCTTTCAGCTCTTCGGCTGCTTCTGTGGGATTGCTGCGCACGGCGGCTCTCAGTTGGAGGTTCTCCCAGCGGTCGCGGTGCTTCGCGATAGCCTGCTCCCATTTTTCATGAGGCTTTGCCATCTTTTCGAGGATGACGAATTCTAGGAGGTCCTCCAACGTCGGCCTATACCGGCTTCCTCCGACCGGCAGGTGAAGCTGTCGGAGAGTTCGATGCTTCCGGGTGCTCCCCAAACAGATCGCGTCGAGGTCGTCCCGTTCCCCTGCTACATGTATGTGCGCCCGCGGGAACTCGTTTTTAGGGTTTCGGGTGTAGTCGATACCCAAGAGCAGGCTTTCGTTGCTGATCTCCTCCGAGGTGTGGAGGTTCATCGTGCTGATGAGTGTTGCCAAATGTGTATCGTCGTCGTCAAGAACACACCAATGCGTATACATCAAGTAGACGTTGGCTCTGTTCCGATTTCGGGAGAGGGGTATCGGCTTAGGTTCCAGGCTGTTTTGCCCGACCTCGCGACCCAATAGGACTTGTTCCCGGTGAATTGTCGTTGCAGAGATAGAGATTCCGTCGGTGACCGTATTATTCAGCAGTTCAGATAGGTCTCGGGCAAAAAGGCGCGCGTGGTCCTGCAGGCTGGTTTTTATCATCAACTGAGTTATCTGTTAGAAACAACCTGTCCCAGCTAAAATGTGCCATGCGTGTCGGAGTTGTTCGGTTTCAAAGTAACCCATCTCTCCTTGCTCGCGAAGTTCCGGTATCGTCGTATTCGCCTCGTCAAGAACTTTCTGAATGAGGATGTCCAGTTCTTCTTGACTGTTAATTTCTTCGACAACCGGTGTCAGCCCCATGCTGGATTTTGCCTTTCTCGCGTAACTCTACATCCGTGTAGTGTCGTGCAACTCTACCTTTAGGGCTTCTGATCTCGCAACAGTCGTCAACTTATCTCGACCGGCTACGCGGTTCGGTCTGGCGTTAGTTGATCGGATCTATCTTGACCCGCCGTTCAACTCCAACGCCGACTACTCCTCCCCATCTGAGCGGTAGCCGCTGGCGGGATAGGCGGCTGTCACACCCCGACAGTATCTTCGGAACCGTGAAGGAGATCATCGCAGTGCTGCTCGGCATCGGGCTGTTGTTCATCATCGTGTACTACCCGCAAGTAATCACGGTCCCAGTCGAGTTCGTCGCCGAGTTCTTCCTGGAAAGGATCATCCCTCAGCCCTCTAGTGGCTAACCGACGCAGCTGGCCACCTAGCGCAGCAGCCCATAATCATTCAGCGTTGGGATTCCTCCGAGTACCCCGCTTTAGTGAAATCCTGCCGGCTCTACCTTGCGCCTTGATTTGTTCCACATGGGCATCGATCTGGTTCGTGAACAGCGATTTGGAAATCTCGTACAGGAAATCAGCAGACTTTCTTGCTGGTCCCCGTCAAAGTACTTGCTTACCGTCGTCATCGAGGAACTCGATGATGGAGTCGTCGTATGAACACGTTGGGCATGCGTGTCTATGCACTCAGTGCTTTCTGGCCAGGGGGGTGGGGGAAAATTGTTGGAGCCCGAGGTGCAAATCACCATCTCTGTTGGGAGTCTTTAGCTAGTTTGAGGGCTCTTCGAATTCGACGCGCAGAAGAGCACGCCCAGAGTTGTTGTCGACGACCAGATCGATGGACCCATCGGCGTTTGGCAAAAGCTCGGCTAGCTCAGTCCATGTCGTCGATTCCTCAACAAGTGGCTCGCCGCCGGGAGCGTAGCCCTCTGAAAGGGTCTTGAGCCAAGCGGTGGCCGTCTCAAAGGGAGTCATGGTCGAGTCCGGGGAAAAGGAGACCCGCAAATTCCTAGCAGCGTCAGCCTGGAGGCGGATGGCGTAGGGGTCGTCTAACGAAAGATCGTTGTCGCCTACTTGGTCAGGCTGTTGCTTCCGACGTGCCATTTGAGATCCCTTTGCGCGTGGTGGATGGTCTCGCACATATCAGTCTACGGTATTGCATCGACTGGAAACCGATGGAACTCCACGCAAACCATCTATCTGCTCGGCCCATAGGAGCGCTCTACCGGTAGCGTCGTCATCATGGGACTGAAGGACCAGTTGATTGAGCAATACGAGCAGGGCTGGGACGATACCTACGGTTCGGTCTGCGCTGGGTGCGTCAATGACGACGCTCTCAAGAAAATCCTGCGCGAGAGTGAAGCTGAGAATATGCGCTGCGATTTCTGCGGCAGCGTCCCGGCAGCTCCTCTTGACACTTTGCTCGAATCCTTCGTCAACGGGCTCCGCAATGAGTACGACCGAGCGATTGACCACCTGTGGTGGGACAGTCGTGAAGGCGGCTTTCACGGGGCCCCGACATGGGACACATACGACTTAGTTCATTATGAATTCGGCGATGTCTTCACTAGTGAGGAACTACTCGACGCTCTTTGCTCAGCGGTGCATGAGATCGACTGGGTAGAGGAGGACTTCGCAACTCGTAGACGCGACGTTGTGCTCACTGAGGCTTGGGATCGGTTCTGTGAGGCAGTGAAGCACAAGACACGATTCGTGATCTGGCTTCTAAAGCCCGAGGAGGAGGACCTGTACCCCGGAGAGATCTTTCCGGCCAAAATCCTTGAGCACACCACATGGCTCTTTGAGCCACTGAAACTCGTG
>JAKZTU010000248.1:0-9134 GCA_047516945.1 Acidimicrobiales bacterium | reverse complement strand
TTTGTTTCACCGCCGAAGGCTATCCACCCCAACAACCTCCACCCCGCGTTCTAAACTGAGCGTGCCGATGAACCAATGTGTTACTTGGCGACGGTGGAGAGGCCTCCGGCCACGGGGACAACCGCACCGGTCACATAGGAGATAGATGAATGACAACACACACAAGAATGTCACGGTGGTTTGGTCTGGCCGGGGTGTCGGGGGTTCTCGTTGTTGCCTCGGTCGTCACCTTGGCTGTCACGTCGAGCAGCAATCCTGCTCGACCGCAATCGTTGAGTGAGATCCCCGGTTTCCGCACGAGCACCGAGGGGAGAGTCGCGGATGACACAATCGCGCTTTGGCAAGCCTTCAGCCGCGAAGAACATGTCCAAGACTGCATGTCGCAAGCAGGCTTAGACTACAGCATAGACGTAGCGTATCCAGCGGGGGCCATGCTCGCTGTCACCGATTTGCTGGGTATCGACGATAATGTGGGGTCGGTTTCGGAAGGAGTGGGACAGGGCGGCGCGCAACAGGGCTTGCTTGAAGATCTGGCGCAACAGGGCTTGCTTGAAGATCTGACAACGCCCGATATTAGCCCGGTCCCCGTTGCCGAGGACGATCAATACTTCATGGCGCTCTTCGGTGAATCCGCGGCGGACGTGGCCCTAGTGAACAGTACCGGGTTTTTGCCCGAGGGTCGAAACGACTTCGCGCAAGGTGGCTGCGTCGGCGCGTCTTGGGACGCCATCCCCATCCTGTACGTACTCCGAGACGAACTACTCCCCGAAGTCAGGGAGGAAAAGGCGACCGAGATGGCTGATGCAATCCCATGCGTCACCCCCAACGGCGTTCGGCTAGCAAATCTGGCAGACTTCGAGGCAGCAGCCTTTGACAGCGGTGAAATCACCCAGGATGTGCTCAAGGATGTGGGCTCATGCGAGGCAGCATTGTACAAGGAGAACGCGGCAGCCAGCGCCCGGGCCCGTGCTACCGTGTTTGCCCGCCACAAGCAGCGGCTCCTCCAACAAGAAGAGCGTTACGGGTCCATAGTTGACGACCTCATCGAACCAGACGAACAGTTCTCACAGTATCTACAGGGCGCCGTCAATGGCCTTGGGGACGAAGCGGACACACACTCCCCCTAAAGCGATCGTGTGCAATCTCGTCGCCGACTTAGTTAGGAGTCGCCCGACTCGAACAGTCGGTTGACAACGACCTCGGTGGCCTCGGTGGTGGATCCCTGCCAGGCAACTCGTCCGTGTTCGAGCAGAACCACATCGTCACACAGATCAAGGGCATGCCCGATGTGTTGTTCTACGATCAGCAGAGCGGTGCCCGAACTGCGAATCGCCTCCAGAGTGGTGTAGACCTCGTCGACCACGATCGGAGCGAGGCCAAGGGAGAGTTCATCAGCGATGAGCAGGCGGGGTTGCACCACCAGGACGCGGGCCAGTGAAAGCATCCTTTGTTCTCCGCCAGACAAAGTGCCGGCCATCTGTAAACGACGCTCCCCCAGGCGGGGGAACAGATCGAAGGCTTTTGCCAACGATTCGCGGACCTTCGCTTTCCCCAGAAAACTCCGAAACGAAAGGTTGAGGTTTTCCTCGACCGTAAAGGTGGCGAATATTGAACGTCCTTCGGGGGCGTGAACGATGCCGGCCCTGGCGTAGGCATAGGTCGGACGGTCCGTCATTTCGCCGCCGTCGACGAGTACTTGACCGGCGCTGGCTTGCACCAACCCGGTTGCCACCCGCGCAACGGTTGTCTTGCCGGCACCGTTGGCACCGAGCAGCGCAACAGCATCACCAGGCCCGATCTCCAGCGAAACGCCGAAGAGCGCCCGAAACGGTCCGTATTCCGCCCGCACATCCCGAAGTTCCAACAAAGCACTCATCGCTCGTCCTTCGTTTCACGTTCGGGGGGATCTGCGGCACCGTCCGCAGCGCTGGCAACGCCACCGAGGTAGGCGTTTCGCACCGCTGGCGCGGCGAGGGTTTCGGTGGTTGGTCCCTGTGCGATCAACTGCCCGAAGTCGAGCACGTATAGCCGCGTTGTGAACTCGGCCACCAACTCCACATCGTGTTCGACCAGCAAGATGGCGAACCCGCGCTCGCTTTGGATGGCTCTGAGGGTGGCGGCCAAGGCGTTGGTTTCCTCCCGATCAAGCCCCGAGGATGGCTCGTCGAGCAGCAAAATCCTGGGGTCGGTCATCAGCGCCCGGCCCACTTCAACGAGACGACCCTGTCCCAGACTCAAAGACTCGATCGGCACCTCGGCGACTTCGGCGAGTCCCAGCAATTCGAGCACGGCATCGCAAGCGCTGATCTCAGCCGCGGTAGGTCTGCCCCGTCCCAATAGATCCTTCCAGAAAGCACCGTTGCCGTTGCGGACCCGCTCAGCGATGAGCAGGTGTTCTCGTACCGTTGTGTCGGTGAACAGCTCGATTCGTTGGAACGTTCGGCCCATTCCTGCTTGCGCTCGCTTGTGAACGCGATGGCCTGTGACATTGACACCGTTGAGTTCCACTGTTCCCGCGTCGGGCCGCAAGATTCCCAGCAGACAGTTGAACAAGGTGGTTTTGCCTGCACCGTTGGGGCCGATGAGTCCCACTCTTTCGCCCGCTTCGACAGTAAGACTCACGTCGTCCAGCGCGATGATGCCCGAGAAGTTCTTTCTGATCCCAGACACGGCCAACACCGTGTGCGGTCCCTGTTCTCTGCCAACGGTCGTGGGCCCAGTCACGCTGCACCACCTCTAGAGTCTCTGCCGTCGGAATTAGCACCCTCGGCGAGGTCGCTACTTCTGAGGCGCTGGTTCAGACGGGAAGTGAATCGTCGTTTTCCGTGCTCAACCAATCCCTCGGGATGTCGGGCAAATTGCATAGCTGCGAAACCGAACAGGATCAAACGCCACTTACCGGAGATGGGGAAGAAGCCAGGCAAACGATCTTCTGCTCGCAGAATCCAGGCAAAGAGTTCGCCTCGTAGAACCAGCGGTTCAAACATCGAATACGCTGCTCCGGCCTGGGCGGCGCCTTCCACCGTACGCACACCAAGGGCCACCACAAGGACCAGCCAGAACAGCGACCCGACGGGGGAGAAGTTGTTTTGATAGTTGACGTTTTCCTGGAGCATCGTGAGCATCGAACCCCCGAGACCGGCGATGAAGGCTGAGGTGGCGAAAGCGACGATGCGGGCTTTCGCAGGTGAGATGCCAATAGATTCAGCGGCCACTTCGCTACCGCGAATAGCGCGCAGGGTCCGACCGATGGTGCCTTCGCGAAGCTGGATCACCGCCACAGAAGTGATCACAAATACGATTACTGCAAGCGCCAGAAACGATTTGTCGTTGCCGAAGTCGATCGGCCCCAGAATGGGACGGGGCACTCTGGTTCCTTGAAGAAGTGCGGTGTCTCCACCTCCAATCCACGATGTGCGCACTAAGACAGCATCAAAGAACAAGGCGAAGGCAAGAGTGGCGATAGCCAACCAGATGCCGCCGAGGCGCAATACTGGGAGCGACAGAATTGCGCCCACAAGAGCCGCAATAGATGCCCCGATCAAAGCCGCGACGAGCACCGACAGGTCGTAACGGTCGGCCGTCTGAAACACGGTTAAACCACCGATCTCCGCGAAGGCGCCCTGGCAGAGGCTGATTTGCCCGGCGAAACCAGTGATGACTGTTATCGAAAGGTAGATCGTCGAAAGGATCACCGCGGTGGTGACGATGAACACCCAACTGCGGTCAGCCCGAAAGAAAATCGTGAGTCCGACGAACAGAAAGAACCCAAGCGCAAACAGCCGTGTGAAACGGGTCAGTTTCGGGTGACGTTCCGCAGCCGCCGGTGCCGGCGGTGGAGGGTCAACCCCTGCCAGAGGATCGCCTGCGTCGAGCGACCTCCTTATGGCGGGCCAAAAGACCAATATCGCGAACAGCACGACAAAAGGCAGAGAGTTCGAGAAGTTGTCTCGCAGCGGCCGGAGCCAGGTGTAATCGTCCACCCAACGGGGCAGAAAGGTGTTGAAGATAGCAATGAACCAGCCGAGTCCGATTCCCCCGGCCAACGCTCGGGGAATGCTGACAAGTCGTCCAATGGCCGCTGCGGCGATCGCGACGACAACAACGTTGAAGAAGTCGTTGGAGATAAGCGTGTTGAAACGAATCGGTGCGATCAACACACCCGCCATACCCGCAAACGTGCTCGACAAAGCCCAGGCAACTGCAGAAACTCGGTCCGCGGCGATGCCGTTGAGTTCGGTCATCCTCGGACTCTCCACAACGGCCCGCATTGATAGCCCGATCGAGGTGAACCGAAAGATTGCCCCGAGCACGACCACAGCGATCAGAATGACGCCCATGGCCGCGAGTTCGTCGCGGCTGAACGGGTACACGCCAAGCGGGTCATAAAAGACCGAACTCCCCTTGGGCACGATGCCTGTAGGTGCCCGACCCGCTACCGGCGCGTAGTCAGCGAAGATCTCGAACACCGCAGGGAGCGCCACGCTCAGCCCGATGGTTACAACCAGCTTCGCAACCGCCGAGGCGGTCCTCAGCCGGCGAAACAAGAACCTTTCCAGGACTAAACCGATCGCCGGTGCCAGGACGAAAACTGACACCAACAACGACAAAGGAATCGACCAGTTCCACTGCGTGCGAGCCTTGAAGAACATGGCTGCCGATATGTAAGCCTGCGCACCGAAAGCCAGGTTGAACACTCCAGAGGTCTTGTAAGTGAGTACGAAGCCGATGGCGATCAGCGCAAATACAGCACCCGATGGCGTTCCCTGAAGAACACTGCGCAGCAGGTCTTCGAGGAAGCTGGACGCGAGGATCACCGTCGGCGGTTACCGATTAGCGGTCGGCGAAGTTGACTGGCACAGGCTCGGACCAGTCAGTTGTCTCGTTGGACCAGCACATGAAAGGGGCCTCTTGGAAACCGACGAAACCGCCGTTGAGCATCTGCACCGCCGAGACGCACTCAAGTTCGTAGTCGTGGGTGGGGTCACCCTCAGTTGGCGATTTGTGCTGTCTACCGAACTCGAGCGGATTGATGAGACCATCGGCGTCATAGACAATCGAGTTGAGCGCGTCGATGAGCTTCTGACGGTCGAAGTCTGGCCCTGCGTGGAGCAGACCGGTAACCATTGTGTCGGCGTTTATCCAACCAATCATTGTTTGTTCCGCCACCGGACCGCCATGGCGTGGAATCCACTCGTCGTACAACGCCTTGAGTTCGCTGCCTGTGTCGTACTCGAAGGCTGCGAACTGTGGGATGACATAGTCACCGTCGAAGAGGCTGCCGGCCTCGGCCACAAACTTGGGGTCATAAGTGTTGGGGTGATACATCGTTACCTGATCGCGCGCACCCTGGCGTTGCAATTCTTGCGCCAGGGTCTTCATCCCGTTGAGATCCAGACAGGTAGCAATGAAGTCGACTCCGGCATTGATCATCTGGGTGACTTCTGGGGCGACTCCGCTGGTCAGCCCATAGGCAAGATTGTCGTTGACGTAGCCGACGGAGATGCCGAGATCATCGCTGTACAACTCCACCGAGTCAGCCAGCGAGTTCGCGCAGACCTGACTGTTCTCCGACACCCCGTAGCCGAGCGTGGCGACCGTGGAGGCCCCCGAAATAGACACCAGCCAAGGAACTGCCCGCTGGGAGCAAGTGGGGCAGCCGAATGCGAAGTGTCCGAAGATCGTGTCGCGGTCAACAAATTCGGTCGAGTGGATGTTCCAGGTGAAGCTCGGGATCCCTGCTTCGTGAAGGTCTCCCCACCCCGTGGCTACGAGCGTGGCCTGAAAGGAGGCGAAGCTGTCGTTGTCGGAGATGATCTCAAGTGCTGCCAGTTGGTTCCCGAAGAGCTGATCGTCGTGCTCTTTGCCGATCACCAATTCACGGCCGTAGATGCCGCCACCGTCGTTGATGTAGTCGAAGTATGCCTGCACGCCAGTGACGTAGCAGTCGAGTATGCAGGTGCCCAAAGGGTTGCCTTCGCGAATACCGACGACAGTGACGGCAATCTCATCGTCGCTCACGCCGGGTACGCCATCAATCGCGATGAACTCGTCTCGCCTAGCCCATAGATCTTCAGCATCGTCTTGAGCGTCGCCGTCAGCGCTGTCGGTAGCGTCGGTGCTATCAGTGCTCTCGCTGCCGCCGCCAGAGTCCGCGTCGGTATCGCTGTCGGGCTCTCTGGTGTCGTCGCTGTCGTCGCTGTCGTCGGCTCTGTCACCAGCGCTGTCGGTAGCGTCGGCGCTGTCGTCACCGCTGGTGTCGCCGGCCCCTCGATCGCTGGAGTCACCTGGATCACCGCTGTTGCCGCATGCACCTGTCAACAACACAAAGGTGCAGAGCAAAGCGATAATGGCCTGTCGTTGTCGATTCATCACCAGTCTCCCGAGAACGGTCAAATCAAGTATGTGGGCCCGCAGGCCCATGCACACGAGGCTAGTTCAACATGTTATGACCCGCCCCAATTCCCTGTTTGCCGGCAACTTGAGCGACTAGAGAATTGCGCCGGATTCTTTCATGGCGATGATGTCGGGCCAGTCGAACCCAAGCTCGTTCAAAACCAGCTCGGTGTGCTCGCCGAGTTCGGGAGCACGCTCAACCACTATCGGCTGTTCATCGAACTGCGCGGGGCTTGCCACAAGCTGAACTTCTTCACCGCTGCTGTGTTCCATTGAAGGCAGGTAGGTGTTGGCAACGACTTGGCGGTCGGAATAGAGCTCGGCCAGCGTCTGAAAAGGCGTCCACACGCCGTCGAAAGTCTCCAGCCGTTCCTTCCACTCCTCAAGAGACCGCTCGCCGAAGGCCTCGTCGATGATGTCTATACAGGCGGGACCGTTCTGCGCTCGGACCGACGAATGATTGAAACGCTCATCTTCGACGAGGATCGGGCGTTCCAAACGAGCGGCGAAGTCCTCCCAGTGCTTGTCGCTCTGCAGCAATATCAGGCTGATGAAGCGGTTGTCTTTGGTTCGGTAGACACCCACTCCAGGATTGGGTGACAGTCGACGGTCGCCGCGGGGCAGCGAAGTCATTCCGAACAGTTTTGAGGCAACCACCAGCGGCGAGATCTGCCACAAAGCTGTG
Organism: Acidimicrobiales bacterium; assembly: GCA_047516945.1. Classification (GTDB taxonomy): domain Bacteria; phylum Actinomycetota; class Acidimicrobiia; order Acidimicrobiales; family Aldehydirespiratoraceae; genus VXYK01. Next base: position 2,053 of record JAKZTU010000248.1, on the reverse strand, counting down.
GCCAGCAGGCTTACATCGACCACACTCGTTTCTCCGGTTCGTTCCCGTTTCAACAGAGCCGCGGCGATTGCGCCCGCGGTGGCAAGGCCGCCGATGACGTCGCCGAATGCAGGCGAACTCTGCGCCATGGGCCAACCGTCGCTGTCGGGTGGGAATACCGACCCCAACCCTCCACGGGCCCAATATGAAGCACCGTCGTAACCGCCTTTTTCGGCATCGGGACCGTTGGGTCCCTGCCCAGTACCTCGGGCAATGACGATCTTCGGGTTGCGGGCCAGAATGTCGTCGGTGTCGATCTTCAGCTTGCGCCTGATCGGCGGCAGATAGTTGGTGAGGAAGACATCAGCCGATTCGATCAGCTTCATGAATGCTTCATGGCCGTCAGGGTGTGCAACATTGATGGCCACAGAGCGTTTGCTGCGGTTGGGTTGTTCGATCATGAAGTTCACGCCACCCGCCCCGCCTGGAACCAGCCCAGAGGTAATCAACCCACGCTGTGGGTCGCCGCCTTGAGGATTCTCGATCTTGAGTACGTCGGCCCCCCAGTCGGCGAGCACCGAACCACCCGACGGGACAAACATCCAGCTGGCCATCTCCACCACCCGGATCCCCTGAAGTGGGCTTGTTGTGCGAGCGGCAGGTGAGTCTTCGTTCATGATCCGTTGTGCCACACCAATTCAAGATTCTCGACGCTTCGCAGCCCCATGGTGTAGCGCGGAGTGGTACCAGGCTTCAGTTCATAAGACGGCACTCGTTTGTGCCATTCCTCGAGACACACTCGCATTTCCATGCGTGCCAGATGCGATCCGAGGCAGCGGTGAACACCCCCGCCGAAGGCAATGTGTTTGTTGATGGAGCGGTCGAAATCAACGGTGTCGACACTGTCCCAGAACCGCTCGTCGGTATTTGCCGAACCCAGGGTCACCGAGACTTTGTCGCCCGCTTTGATGGGGCAACCCGATAGTTCGGTGTCCTGGACCGCAACCCGAACTACCCCAGCGACCGGGGTCTCCCAGCGCAACAGCTCTTCCATCGCGGCACCGATGTCGCTGGGTTGTGAAACGAGCCGCCGTTGATGCTCCGGGTTCTGAGCCAGATGAGCAAGCATGCAGTCGAGCGACGCGGTAACTGTGTCGAGTCCAGCCAGAAAAAACAGATAACCGATATCGAGAACCTCATCGACGGTGAGCTGAGTTCCCTCCACTTGCGCGTCCAGAAACTGCGACAGGAAATCGTCTTGGCGGGTTTCGAGGCGCTGGTCGACCGCCTCCTGCAAAACCGCGTATATTCGCTTGCCGGTAGCTACTCGGTACTCCACAGCCTCGGTCGCACTTTTCACCGGTGGACGAATGATGCCGTCTTTCAACTCGATGAACTCAGGAGTGCGCTCAACTGGGAGTCCGAACATTGTCAGGAACACCTGGCTGGGAAGCGGCTCGGCGATGGCCTTGTGAAAATTGCAGTGACCATCATCGACCACCGCTTCGATAAGGCTTGTAGCCAATGCTCTCGTTGACGGTTCGAGCAACGCCACCTTGCGAGGCGCGAACAGCGGATCTAGGAGCTTGCGATACTTGGCGTGCTCCGGAGGGTCGATCTCCAACGGAATGAGAGGACGAATCTGGCCGATTTCTGCGGCTCCGTCGGATGAGAAGATCTGCGGGTTCTGGAGCACCGTCATGACGTCGTCGTGGAGCGCCACGCTGGTGCCCTGCATCAGTTCATGATCGACCGTCATTACCGGCATGTGATCGCGCAGAAACTTGTACATCTCCTGAGGCGGACCTGAGATGTCGATGCCAGTGGTGGTTTCTGCCGGCGGTTCGGCAGCTGCTGCTTCGTCACTCATTGCTTTCTCACCCGTTGCTTTCTCACCCATTGCTTTCTCACCCATTGCCCTCTCATCCGTTGCTCGGTCAGACTTTTAGCAGCGACTTGAGATTTCCGCCCATGATCTTGGCGACGTCATCGTGGCCGAGAGACGAGGGCAGATCGTCAACGAACTCAATTGGATTGCCGAGCCCCTCAGGATGGGGATAGTCGGACCCGAACA
>JAKZTU010000247.1:0-5914 GCA_047516945.1 Acidimicrobiales bacterium | reverse complement strand
CTGTCTGGGCGACGCAAGATGTTGAACTCTTCGGCGGTCGGGCCGAACTCCCGCTCGTCGTGGTTGGCCGCTCCTATCAGCAGCAATACCGAGTCGCCCTCACGCATCTGCTGTCCATGAATCTCGAAATCCCGAGTCAGCGTGCGGTGCATGTATTGGGTTGAGTTGTGGTATCGCAAAACTTCTTCAACCGTGTCGGGGATCAGCGCAGGCTCCGCGATCACCACGGCCTTCTGATCTGGATGGCGTGAAAGCAACTCCATGACGTTGGCCACCATCTTGGTGGTCGTCTCGTGGCCGGCGATGATGAACAAGATGCAGAAACCGAGAAGTTCCTCGTCGGTGAGCACCCGTCCATCAAACTCGAACCCGACAAGATCACTGATGAGCCCGCTTCCTTCACCGGCCTTGCGTTTCGGCAGGTCTTGGTTGAAATATGTGACAAGGCCCAGCATCCCGTCAGCGGCCTCGCGTGGGATCGCGAACACACCGTCCTCACGGATCATCACCTTGTCGCTGTTTGCCCGCAAAGCCGGGCGGTCCTTTGCGGGTACTCCCAGTATGGCCGAGATCACATCCATCGGAAAGGGGCTCGTGAGGTCGTTCACCACCTCAGCTCGACCCACCTCAATGACTTCATCGAGGTATCCGCTAAAGATCCTGCGGATCTCGTGTTCCATTTTCGCAACCGTGCGGGTGGTGAAGACCCGGCTCACCAACTTGCGCAACACGGTGTGTTCGGGTGGGTCGTACTCAATCATCTGATCGAAGCCGACGCTTTGGCCTACCGGCCGACGATTCTCAAGCGCGACCCCTCCAGCAGACGAGAGCAACGCCGTGTCGCGAAAGCCCTCCATGACATCTTCGAAGCGGCTGAGAGCCCAGAACTCAATCTCGGGATTCCAGTAGGCGGGAGCTTCGTCACGGAGCCGCTTGTAGGTGACGTACGGATCGTCGTGATGCGCAAACCCGAATGGGTTGTATACCAGTTCAGTCACGCCAAGACCGTAGTCAACCTGCTCGGTAGATTTCGATTCGCAAGCACTACAGAGAATAAGGAATGAGTTCAACGATGGCTGGTGCTTGCAAAGTAGCGCTGTAGCGCTATTCTGCATGCATGGCTACGATTCAGATTCGGGACATTTCCGAGGACGCCTATGAGATCATCCGCCGACGAGCGCGAGCCGCTGGCCAATCCATCCAGGCGTACATGAAGAAGGCGATCGAACGCATGGCGCGACAACCCGACGACGACGAAATCTTCGCCGACCTCGAGCGCTTCGTCGAAGCCCAGGGAGTCAGACTCGATATCGAAGCCCTGCTCGACGACATCGACGAAGGCCGCAGATGAACTCAGGAACTGTGGTCGTAGATGCTTCTACGCTCGTCGCCGCCGTCACCGACTCTGCCTTAGTTGGAATCCAAGCACGGGAACGGCTACAGGGTTGCCGTCGCGTTGCTCCGTTCTTAGTCGACGCCGAAACCGGACACGCCCTGCGGGGATTGGTGCTGCGAGGTATCCTCGACACCCGCGTTGCGGGGGCTGCGCGGTTACGGGCTGAGCGGATGGTCCACCGACGCTTACCTCACCACGGCCCGCTCGCCAGCCGGGCCTGGCAGTTGCGCCACAGTCTGACCTTCTACGACGCCCTGTACCTGGCCCTAGCCGAGAGCCTCGGCTGCCCGCTCATCACCGCGGACCAGCGAATTGAGCGAGCCCATCCATCCCATGAACTGGTCCAAACGATCCCAGTCAGCTAAGGGCACGGCCAACTGGACTGTCGGTCGACCAGATCAACATCGCGGTCAGAGCGTCTGGAGGGATTTGGTGATGTCGACTACGGCTTCGCGTCCGTCGCCAAAGAGCATCAGGGTGTTGTCGGCGACAAAAAGAGGATTGGAGATCCCAGCGAAACCCGGACTGAGGCTGCGTTTTATCACCACCACAACGTCGCTCTTGTCCACATCGAGAATCGGCATTCCTGCTATTGGACTCGACGGGTCCGTGCGAGCCACCGGGTTCACGACATCGTTGGCGCCGATGACGATGGTCACGTCGGTCTGCTCGAAGGTCGGGTTGATGTCGTTCATCTCAACGAGGCGTTCGTAACTGATTTCGGCTTCGGCGAGCAGCACGTTCATGTGACCCGGCATCCTTCCCGCAACCGGATGGATGCCGAACACCACCTCCACACCACGGTCCTGCAAGCGCCGGGCAAGGTCTCGCACCGCGTGCTGGGCTTGGGCCACTGCAAGCCCGTAACCGGGGACGATCGCCACGCGCTCAGCCGACTCAAGCAGCATGGCCACATCATCAGCGGAGGTGGAGCGGACCTTACCTGCATAGACATCGTCGACATCATCTCCGCTGACTCCCGACGGCGCTGGACTGAACATCACCGCCAGCAGTGTGCGGTTCATAGCCACGCACATGATCAGGGTGAGGATCAAGCCGCTCGCTCCCACCAGCGAGCCAGCAATGATCAACAGCGAGTTGTCGAGCACGAAACCAGCCGCCACCGCAGCCATGCCCGACAGCGAATTCAACAACGCGATCACCACTGGCATGTCAGCTCCGCCAATCGGCACTACCACCAACAGTCCGAGAACCGCCCCAACCCCAACCAGCAGCCACAACCACAGAGCATTTTCGGCGTCGAGGACCATCAGCACACCGAAAACCACCGCTGCTACCGCTCCAAGGGCGCTGAGCACCGTGATGCCCTTGAACCCCGACCAACGCAGCGCTTCGCGGAGCTTCGCAAAGGCGACGAGACTCCCTGTAAACGTCACCGCCCCGATCAGCGACGCCAGCGCCGCTGACGACGACAGTCGGGAGGTGTCGGTGGCCAAATCAACAGCCTGGGTGTAAGACGCAGCCGCAACGAGCACCGAGGCACCCCCGCCCAAGCCGTTGAACAAAGCAACCAGTTCGGGCATAGCCGTCATCTGAACGCGTACGGCCAGCAGCGCTCCCAAAGCCGCTCCCAGAATCACCCCTCCGATGATCCAACCGAAGCCGATGATGGAGTTGTCGGTGAGCGTGACCAACACGGCGACAAGCATTCCCGCTGCTCCGTACTGGTTGCCTCGCACCGCGGTGCGGGGCCGACTGAGCCGTTTCAGACCAAAGATGAACAGTATTGCCGCCGCGAGGTAACCAAGCGCGGCCCAATCGTCCATCACGAACCGTCTCCGTCGGTATCTGACTGATCCACCGCAGCACGACGCCGCTTTGGACCGAACATGTGCAGCATTCGATGGGTCACCAAAAAGCCTCCCACCACGTTGATCATCGCCATGGTGACCGCAACAAATCCCAAGACCGCGGTGAAGGTCGAATGGTCTGCACCGGCCGCCAACAATGCCCCCACAATCGTGATGCCCGAGATGGCGTTGGAACCCGACATCAGGGGGGTGTGCAATGTCGGGGGCACCTTGGTGATCAACTCCACCCCTAAAAACACGGCCAGCACCAACAGGGTGACGGCAATCAACAGTTCCACGTTCTCAGCCCTCCCCAAGCACAGCTAGGACATCTGGATGGACAACCGCACCATCGTGGGTGACCAGCATGGCCGAGAGAATCTCGTCGTCACTGCGGATCTCCACCTCACCGTCGGGAGCGAGATACTCCAGAAACGCCACAAGATTGCGTGAGAACATCTGGCTGGCGTGGCGGGCACACCGCGAAGCCAGATCGGTCGGGCCGAGAACGGTGACACCGTTGCGCTCCACCTTCTCGTCGGCTTTGGTCACCTCGCAATTACCACCGCGCTCGGCCGCCAAGTCAACCAGCACCGACCCGGCGTCCATGCCGTCGACCATCTCCGCGGTTACGAGCAGCGGGGATGATCGACCTGGCACGGATGCAGCAGTAATCACAACATCAGCGCCGGCCACATGAGGCGTCAGCATCTCCCGCTGGATTTGCGCGACATCGTCACTCTGGGCAACCGCGTAGCCGTTGATGCTCGTGACGGCACTAGATCCCACAGCCTCCGGTGAAACCTCGAGATCCAACGCACGGGCGCCTATCGAACGAATCTGCTCGACCGCCTCGGGGCGCACGTCGTGGGCACCCACCACACCACCGAGTCGCCTCGCTGTGCCTATGGCCTGCAAACCGGCCACGCCTGCACCCAGCACCAACACTCGGGCCGGAGCCAGCGTGCCCGCAGCAGTCATCATCAGGGGGAACATCTGGGGCAGATGACTCGCGGCAAGCAGCACAGCCTCGTACCCGGCGATCATCGCCATCGATGACAGCACGTCCATTGTCTGGGCACGGGTGACGCGCGGTACCAGGTCCAAAGAGAATGCCGAGACACGGTTCGCTGCATGGCGCTGTGCTCTGTGCGGCGCCCACAGCGGGTCGAAGACGCCCACGAACACCGTCACGGGTACCGCGGCCGGGTTGAGAGAGGACGAACCCATCGGAGCGTCCCGCACCGAGACAACCACATCGGCGACGCCTGCGTTTGAAGCAAACTGATCGACGATGGTCGCACCGGCACGCAGATAGGCGTCATCGTCAACGCCCGAGCCCAAACCAGCGCTCCGCTCAACGAACACATCGCATCCCCGCTGTACCAACACGTCCACGCCGTCGGGAACGAGCGCTACGCGATTCTCCCTCGGTGCTGACTCACGCAACAGTCTCAGGCGCACAAGCTATGGAGATTAGCAGTTCCGTTCGGGCTATGGGTGGGACCAGAGACGGTTATCTGGCTCTTCGGATTTAAGCGGGGAGTGGGTCCGCCAGTTCGGACACCGACATAAGGCGCAGACTGGGAACTGGCACGGTGTCGGCGTTGTTCCAACGGTAGGTGATAGCCCCTTGGGGCAGCCGCCTAGAGCGATCCAGTTGACTACACCGGGGTCTTGATGAGAGATCACTACCCACAGCACGCCGTCGGGGTCGATCTGAGCCTGCGAGTCGTTGAGGGTGGCGGGCAGGTTCACGTAGTCGAGGCTCTGGAACCAAGTGTCACCCACCTGGATGTTCCAGTACAAGCACTTCGGTGGGGTCACCTCGAACAGGAGCGCTTCATCTTCGCCCACCTCGAACCAGCACTGCCCGTATGCCTGTTGGTCGCTACCGCCATATCCGACCCCGCTCACCTTGCGGCCGGTCATGTGCTCAAAGGAGTTGACCTCTCCCCGATCACGTTGGCTGACCAGATAGTCGGTCCAGAACTTCGGGACGATGCTCATCTCGGCGGCCAACTGGTCCAGGCCCGCAACCGCGTCTGTCGGGTCCAACCGCTGCGGTGGCTCAACCAAATCGAGGCACTCAAGGTGCAGGTCTGCGAGGTCTTCGCCAGACGAATCGGAAAAGAACTGACGCACCAGCAGGCGGCACTCTTGAGGCTCGAGTTGGTACCAATTGCCCCTATGGTCGCCCGGGTCGGGATCGGGGCTGAAAACCACATCCATGCGGCCACCGCCTATGTCGGTCAAATCAGGGCTACCAATGTTGAGGATCTGGGTGACTTTGCCCCGTCCGAACCGGAAGTCCATCAATGAAAACCCGAGATACCGCGGTGTGTCCATGCGCCCGGTGAGTCGGTAGCTGCGGTGCAGGTCAATCGGTGCAGACATATAGAAGGCGTCGGGGTTGTCCTGGCCCATCTTGGCTGGATATGTCCAGCCCAGCTCGGGGTGGTCCGGGTCGTCGTTTTCCAACAAACGTTCAACAGTCCCGGAGAACAGTCGTAAATGGTGGCGTAGCCCTTCAGCTTGTTCGGAGGAGTCAACCCCGAGCGCAGGATCAAATATGTAGTCCGCCGATTCTTTAAGGGTGTCGCAAAGTCGCTCCCATGCGGCTTTCAGGTCGTTTTTCATCCCGCCATGTCTAGCGCGCTGCCAATAACGAGATGTCATCGATCGCAGCATTGTTCATTGGCCTGCC
>JAKZTU010000246.1:0-3374 GCA_047516945.1 Acidimicrobiales bacterium | reverse complement strand
GTGTTGCTCAGGGCACTCTGATCAGGCACCGCAGATCAACCTCCGGCCTTTGGAACCGCTATCCATCGTCGAGGCACTCATGGCGTTGAGATTTCGTCGATGAGAGCGAGGTCATCAGCCGTTACCAAACCGCTCTGCAAGGCAAACTCAACCAGAGCACGACGCCGGTTGGCGGCGAGGCTTCCTGGGCTGCCGTGGAGTCCAGCAACACCGGCTTTCGTGAGCTTGGCGCACACGTTGTCGAGCTTGCGGTTGAACTTGGTAATCGTCCAGTGCAGCCTTGCAGCGGTTTGTTTGTTAGCAGGAATCTGCAACCCAGCGGTGGGTTCTCGGAGCGTGGGCTCAGCCAGAGCCACAATGAGCAGACGCTGACTTGGAGTCAGCGGAATGCTCGACGCAGTCACAGTGTCGAGAGACTCGCTGGGTTGGAAAGCGAGATTCGCCTTGATGCCGTTTCCCTCAACTAGGATATCATAGGTTTAGCGACCAGCTCGGAAACGCACCGTTGCCGGCAGGAAAGTCAGCGCGATTGCGCGGCCCGGCGCCACAGTCGCTTGCGACAGCGTGTCGGAGTCAACCACCACAAGATGAATCGAGCGGCCGACGTTGCTGAGGAACCAGAGCCCGGACCTGAATTCGAATCGTCCGACACAGCGGTGAAGAAAGGGGTTGCTGTCTATGTCGAGTTCCGCGCCTCGTCCGAACTCAAGGGTGTCTTCCGGGCCCAGTTCATGCGCCTCTCCCACGAAGTCGACCGTCAGAGATTGGCTGGTCATATCACTCCTCGGCCTCAAATCGCAGCCAAGCGCCCCCATAGTGAACGGTGTCCCCCGACCTGAGCTGTTGTGGAATCCCCGGCATCAGCTTGGTGCGCCGCCCATCTCGGCTCTCGAGAACCGTGCGCGCGCTCTTTGACAGGTTAATCGCCATTACCCTCCACTGCTCAAGTTTGAGCTCTATGTGTCGGCGTGAGACCGAGCGATCTTCTTCCGCATGCACAACAGCCCTTTGGTATCGCTCAAGTGGCGAATACCCGGGATTCCTGCCGATCAGAAGGTCTGCGTCGAGAAGCTCCTCTCGGTTTCCGGACAGATGTATGACACCGAGCACAGGCTGCGGAACCTGACGGATTTCTGTACCCTTGCTCGACAGCGGGGCACTGCAGTGCCGACAGCTAACCACAGACGGTGGATTCGGGTTCTCGCACGTAGTGCACACGAGGGCCTCCACCGTGCGCCGCTCAGCATGCAAGCTGTCGAGCATCACCTGACCGGGTCCAAGATCGATAGTGGCATCTTGGTCGTCAACACCCACTTCCGTTTTGGTGCCCGATGCCATCTCTGACGCGGGTTCCGCATCAGTGACCCCGAGTTCGGAGCGGTCTCCACGGCGCCTTGGCCGACCCGTTTCTTGGTCACCTTTGCCGCCGCGAACCTCCGCAAACTGGATGGCATCTATAGTCGAGTCAAACTCCGAATTGAACGCGTCCAGCAGTGAGATTTCTGCTTCCACCGGCGCTGAATCTGGGTCGCTGTTGTTCGGGGCTGAATCAACAATCGCAGCGGAATCTGGTTCGGATCGATTCTCTTCAAAGGCAGTTTCGGACAGGTCCGAGCGATCGGTCACTGCGGACCCTCCTGAGCGGTGGGCCCAGCGGAAGCTGTCGGCGCATACCACACCTCGTTCCACCCAGAGCCCGTCGTTGAATTCGCTTTCGCCGCACATCAAACTGGCGGAGGCTGAAGCGTCGAAGTGAGCCCATGGATCTGCTGCTGCCCCATCGACAGTCTCCATGTCTCCGTCATCGATGAGCAGTTCGACCTGCCCGTAGACGATTCCGTGAATCCGTTCTCCGACACGAGCGAAAACGAAGGGGGGAACCATAAACCCCGACTGCGTTACCGCTGTCGCCAATGATCTCCCGGGATGCTCGCTGCGGGCAGCTTGTTCAAGATCTTCAATAGCAGCGTGTTGGTCATCGCAAATGAACAACAGCCATCCTTCGTCAACGCTCAGTCGTCCATCACCCCCGGAGTACTCGGCCCGTCTCATGCCGACAACTCTATGACAACTCCACCACAACCGCCGTGGAGTTGTCGCGCCCGCCCGCTGCGTCAGCCATCTGCGTCAGCTCTGTGGGCGCCTGGCGGGCTGTGAACGTTCCGATCACTTCGGCAATAGCCTTGTGATCCAAGCTTCCATGGACTCCGTCGCTACACAACAAAAGACATGTTCCTGGCTCTGGTGACCAGCTGAACACGTCAATCCTCAAGTCTTCGTCGGGCATGCCGATGTAGGAGACCAACCCGGACAGCGGCAGGCCCTTATCAGCTGCCTCTTGGAGGCTCTTGCCCTGGGCTTCGAGTTCGGTACGGAGGTTGTGGTCAGTGGTCCGCAGCCGCAGCACACCGATCTTGGGCTCGAAATCGTACAGGCGGGAGTCACCCACATGGGCAACCACCACGCGCGCTGGCTCAACCGTGGCCAAAGTAAATGTGCAGCCCGCGTTGTGGAAACCCAACTCCTGCATCTCTTTGCGTGTTCCCCGGTTCACAGAACGCACCAAAGACTCCCATCTCGTCAACGGGGCACCCGGAACAAGCGCAGCGAAATGGCGCAAAGCCGAGTTGACAGCACAATCAGATGCTTCCGACCCCCCGGACAGCCCACCCATTCCATCAGCAACGGCGAACGTGCTCCCCTGCTGAAGATACCTGTCCTGATTGGACTTGCGACGTAAGCCCACAACCGACGAAGCCCCCCAAGCTGAGACAGCCGGAAGGCACTCAGTCGGCCCAGACTTAGGAGGGGAGCGAAATGCCATCACCGGCTGCTTTGTTTGGGATTATCCAGCATGAGTTGATTCTCTAATCGTATAGACGTTTCGGCCCCTCCCCCAGCATGGCCCCCTACCCAACACATGCACACTCAATGCTGATGGGGAGCACTCCCCCATTGATGCTTTCGTGTGCAACATCTCCCATTCATCCAGACGACGAGTCCGACTCTTCGACCTTTTTGACGGTGACCATTGTTGATTTCCATACTCCGCATCCTGCGGCGTTGCAGGCACGTACTGCGATGGTGTGTTCGCCGGGGGCGACGTTCCTCCAAGTGTGGCTCGTCGCCGTAGCAGACGGGCCTCCTGCCAGATCGCCGTCGTCGACTTCCCAACTAGTGATGCGAGATCCATTGTCGTCGTTAGCGGACCAGTTCGCGCTGATGGTCATGTCTCCAGGCGAAACGTTCAACGTGGGCCCGGAAGGGACACCATACGGGTCAGCTGTTTTTGACGTCCATTCTCCGCATCCTGCGGCGTTGCAGGCCCGTACTGCGATGGTGTGTTCGCCGGAGGCGACGTTCCTCCAAGTGTA
>JAKZTU010000245.1:0-8557 GCA_047516945.1 Acidimicrobiales bacterium | reverse complement strand
GGGCGGGGGTTCCGCGGCGTTTCAGGCGCTCAACAATTCTTTGGCGCTCACCATCGCCGATGTCGAATACCACGGACGGGTCCAGAGCCTGATCATGTTGAGTTTCACCGGTTTCGGACTCGCCTCGCTCCCCTTCGGCAAGCTGGCCGACATCTATGGCATCCGTCCGATCATGTCGCTGATGGGTGTGCTGGTGCTCATTTCGATGGGCTTCGGCGTGCTCTGGCGAAACCGTATCGCCCCGACAGAAACCCCTTCGCTGTGATTGTTCTACGCTCGGATTGGAGTAACCGATGAGCCGCGAAAATGAAGTGTTGATCGAGACTTTGTGGAACCACATCTGGATCGACCAATCCTTGGATCGACTCGGGGAGGTTTTGGCTGATCCCTTTGTCCGCCACACCCGTGACGGAACGGAGCGCACGACTCCTCAGCACTACGCTCGCCACGTCAGTTCCTCAGTCGAGACGATCCGCCCGACCAAACTCGATTTCGCCCAGATCGCTTCGGTTGACGACTACGTTTTTGCGCACCTCACCCTGGAGGGTGTCAACGTAGCTGTCGGCTCCAAGGTGAAGATCACCTGGCTCGCCCAATATCGGATCGCCGCGGGGCTGATCGCCGAGTCCTGGAGTATGCATCAAACCGATCTCGACTGGTGAAGCTGCGTTGCTGACCAGACTGCCCCTAGAAAACACGGCGGCGCTCATCGTCGGAGCCGGGCAAGGTACCGGCCGTTGTTGTGCGTTGGCGCTGGCAACCGAGGGGGCTGACGTGGCCCTCGCCGCTCGACGTGCCGAACCGCTCGAAGGGCTCGCCTCCGAGGTTACCGAGGCGACCGGCCGTCGGACGCTCGCGGTTGTCACCGATATTGCCGACACCTCGCAGTGCCGTGCCGCGGTAGAGGCCACAGTCAGCGAGTTCGGCAGGATTGATGTGGTGGTCAACATCGCCACCTACGGGGGCGGCAGCGTTTCTGTCGCCGACCTTGACTGGGACGACTACCTACGGGCTGTGCAGATCAACGTCATCGGCACCATGGAAATCTGCCGCAGCGCAGCGACGCATATGGCCTTGACCGGCGGTGGGTCGATCATCAACATCTCCGCGCTGAGCGCAACCACATTGATGACCTCACTGTCGCGCTACACGTCGACCAAGGGTGCAATGGAGTCCATGTCCAAGACCATGGCCAAAGAAGTCGGGCCGGTAGGCGTTCGTGTCAATATCGTGACTCCCGGGCTGACCACCGGTGAACCGCTCAAAGCGATGTTTGAGCGTATGGCAGAAGCCCAGAACCGAACTCCCGAGGAAATCAGCGACGGTTTTGCGCGTCAAGCGGCTCTGCGCCGACATGTGGACCCTGATGACATCGCGGAGGCTGTGCTGTTTTTGGCTTCGCCCCGGTCACGTAACATCACCGGTCAAGAAATCCAGGTAACAGCCGGTCAGCACATTGCCTGAACCGCGTTATCGCAAGCCAAGCAGCATGCAAGGGGTCTACACATGGTCAACCAACTGCGTGAAGCGGCCAGCGAACCCTGGTGCGATGTCTTCATCTTTCCGGTGCCATTGAGGGTGCGCAACGCGAGGGCTCGGGACTCCTCGGAGCCGTACACCTGGGAGGCATCGATGAACGCGGTGGTCTGTGTCCTGGGGTTTGACATGTCCGTCCCGGACCTGGGATCGGCCACCGAGCGGCTGAAGCCGATAGTCGCCTAAGCTGTTCCGCCTGGATCAATCCGGGTCGCCGACTGGGACGGGGATCGGCAACGGCTCAGCCGGGCCGCCGGCGCTGAACAGTCGACTATACCGTGTGTGCTTAGGTTTGGCTCTCATGGAGCGTGTGGTCAGCTATTCGCATATGGCCTGGTTGTGCGTTTCGGAAAACGCTCGCACCAGCGCCAGGTCAGGGGCAACTTCGGTCGCTTCAGGCGCTTGAATTCGCTGTGATGAGTTCGCGAGCCCTGTAGAGGAATGCGGCCATTTGGGCCCGCGTGACGGGCCTGTCGGGACAATACCTGAGCGGCTCCTGAGAACAGCCCACGGTGATCCCTGCTGCAAACAGTGCCTCAATGTCAGCAGCATGCCCACCGGAAGGATCCACATCGTCGAATCCCGCTGGCCGGGGAGGCGCTTCCAGATCAAGCGCGCGCGCCAAGAAACTGGCCATCTGGGCCCGCGTGACGGGCCTGTCGGGACAATACCTGAGCGGCTCCTGGGAACAGCCCACGGTGATCCCTGATTCGGCGAGCCACACAATCTCGTCGATGAAGTGGTTGTGGGTGATGTCGTCAAACACGCTGAGCGTGACGCTATCGGTGAGGGTCTGCAGGCTGGGCGTTTCTCCGGTGACCGTCACTCTGTAGGCGCCGCCTGCCGGTGGCGCGAAGGTGAAGCGCTCAACGTCGCCTGCCGCGGTGAACCCGTCGGGGCCGGCCGCGGCCCATCTCACAGTGCGGAGCCGTTGGAGGTCGATGAGAGTGACCGTGAACTCGGCATCTGTGCCGACGGCCCCGAAGGTTGCTCCTTCGATCTCAACCATCGCGACCGGGTCGTCGCCACCCACAACCGGTGGTGGTGGCGGCGGCGGGGGCGGCGGCGGAGGAGGAGGCGGAGGTGGCGGCGGCGGCGGTGGGGGTGGCGGCGGCGGCGGGACTGTGATGGTCACTTAGACGGTCGCCCGGCCGCCGCTGGAGTCGGCGGCGGCGACCATGACGGTGTAGGTGTCCTTGGTTGCGATGTCGAAGACAACCCCATCGCCGACGGTGATCTGACCGCTGTCCGGCCCGATGTCAAAGGAACTCGCGTCTGTCCCGAAGAGGCTGTACATGAGCGTGTCGCTGTCGTCGACGTCCGTCGCTGTCACGGGCGCGCCCACGTTGTCGCCGGGGCTGGCGTTCTCGGACACGCTGCGGGTCGTGGTCGACGATGGGAACGTCGGCGGGTCGTTCATCGCGTCGACCTCGACAGAGACGGTGGCCCTGCTTGTGAGGAAGGGGCTGCCGGAGTCCCGGACCTCGTAGGTGAAGATGTCTGCCCCGTTGTAGTTGGCGTTCGGCATGTAGGTGATCGTGGGGTGCTCACCTGGATTCGAGGGTAGGTTCACTGTTGCGCGGCCCCGGCGCGGGTTGGTGATCACCCGCGGCGTCAGCGCGCTCCGTTCGTCCTCTTGGTCGCTGTCGTTGGCGAGAATATCGATGGTGACATCGCCGTCCTCGCTGACCCTGGCCGTGTCGGCGACAGCGTCAGGCGGCTCGTTCACGTCGGTGACCTCGATGGTCACGGTCACGGAATCGGAAGCATTCAAGGTGTCGCTGGCTGTTACGGTCACGGTGTGCGAGGGCGCCGTCTCGTGGTCGAGCAAACCGGCTGCGACAACGCTGATGCGGCCGTTGTTGCTGTCAATCGTGAAGAGGTCAGACCCCGACAGTTCATATGTCACCACGTCGCCACTGTCGGTGTCGGTGGCCGTCACCGCAGCACCGACGGTTGCACTTGCTCCTGCGTTCTCGGCAACGCGGCGCGTCGGGTTTCGATCACTGAACGACGGCGCGGTGTTGACAATGGGCGCCGTCGTCACCGCATTGTCCGACGCGCGGACGCGGCTCTTGTTCGGTCCGTGCCCGTCGATGTAAACGGCGCTGGCGCGCAGGTAATCGCCGACATCGTCCGCGGCAGGTGTATAGACGCTCGTCGTAACGCCGTCGATGGTGCCGGTGACACCAGTCCAGGGGCCGTTGGGGCCCGCCGAACGCTCCCAAGTCCAGGTCGTGGACGACACGCCGTCGGGGTCGCTGAGCGTGGCGGTGTAGTCGGTATCGGCCCGCGGCCGCGGCGACGAGAAGGTCAGGACGCCGTTCTCGTCCTTGTTCGTGACGCTCACCGCGACGTCAAAATCCGTGGTCGCGCCACCGGCCGAGACCCGCAGCGTCACATCGTAGGTGTTGTTGCGGCCGGAGTCGCGGGCGTTCTCGTAGTCCCGTGCCGCCTTGAACGCGAGTCTGCCGTTCGAGGCGCTGAACTCGAACAAGTCCTTGTCGTCTCCGGCTAGCGGTTGCCAGGCGACAAGGGCGCCCTCCGGGTCCGAAGCCCAATAGGTCCCGATTATGAGCGTTCCCTCCTCCTCGATGCCAGCCGCGGCATCACCGGTTATGACGGGAGGTTCATTGACCCGGTCGACGGTGACAGTGACCGCGATGTTGGCCGTGTAGTTGTCGCTGTCACGGACGCTCACGTTGATGTCATAAACGTTGTTCCCACCGGAATCTGCTGGCCGCTCATAGTCGGGACTTGCAACAAACGAGAGCACGCCGTCATCGGTGAGGTTGAAGTCTCCGCTGTCGCTTCCCTCTACAGACCACGTGTAAGTGAGGCCGGCCTTGTTCTCCGGGTCGTTCGCACTGAACGTGGCCAGCGACCCGCTGTGATTCTCGTCCACTGCCAGCATGTTGTTGAGTGCCGTGACGGCGCTGGCCGCCGCGAACGAGATGTTGGGGGGCTCGTCCACATCCGTGACTTCGACGATCAAGGTGATGCTGTCGCTCATGTCCTGGGGGTCCGTAGCGGTCAATTGCACCTGGAGCGACGGTCTTGTCTCATAGTCGAGGCTTGCTTCGAGGGTCACCTGGCCCCCTGAGGCCGTGTCGGTCACTGTGAAGAGGGCCGCGTCGATTCCGCTCAGCGAGTAGGTGAGCGTGTGGTCGTTGGGGTCGGTGGCGGCGATGGTGGCGACGATGGTTCCGATCGCGGCGTTCTCCGCCACTTCGGCGGTGGCGGACTCGTTGTCGAACTCGGGGGGTTTAGGGGGCACGACCTTCAAGATCTTGTCTGTACCGCCACCGTTGGAGGTCGAGATGTAGAGCGCACCGTCTGGTCCCATCATCGGTGTTCGTAACCGGGCGTTCTCCGAGTTGAGTCTGGTGACCACAACCTCGCTCAACAGGGTGCCGTCAACCGCGAAGTCAAAGAGTCGCAGAGTGCGGTCCTTGAGCGATGCCACCGCCAGGCGCCCCTCCCACGCACCCCACTCCTCGCCCTCTATGAAGACTCCACCGCTGACGGCAAGGGTCCCTTCTCCCGACGACCACTTGGCCTCGACCGCGTCGGGATACTTCACCAGGTCCGTCATGGGTACCGACTCGTCATAGCCGGGGACCGGATCCCAGCCGTAGTTCCCGCCTGACACCAGCAGGTTGATCTCGTCGTCGAACGTCGGGCCGTGCTCTACCACCCACATCTCATTGGTTCCCGGTCGCAGCGCCAGGCCCTGGACATTGCGATGCCCGTAGGAGTAGACGAGCGGCGCCGCCGTGAACGGGTTGCCCGTCACCCCGGATCCCGTGGACGCATCGACCCTGAGAATCTTGCCGCCGAGCGAGGACAGGTCCTGGGGGGTCGTGCCGACGGCAGCGTCTCCGGTCGCGATCCACAGATTGCCCTGCGGCCCGAAGCGCAGCCGGCAGCCGCTGTGGCGGCTTGCGGCCGGGATGCCTCCAACGAGGGGATCCGAGACGCGGGTGGCCTCGGTGTAGTCGGCGTTGAGGGTCCAGGCGATCACCTGCGCGGTGACATCACCGTCGCTGGCGTGGCCCTGGCAGGTGTAGAAGCGGCGGTTGGTATCGAAGTCGGGATCGACGACGATGGCCATCAAGCCGACTTCGTTCGACGAATACAGGTCGCTGAAGTCCGCTGTGACAGAGTTGACCGTGCCATCGGTCAACCGGGCCGTCAACCTGCCAGACCGTTCGGTGACGAGCATCGTCTTGTCAGGAGTGAAATCGATCCCCCAGGGGATCGTTAGACCCGACACCAGCGTGTGCACCGACACGCCTGGTGCCTGCTCGCGGGCGGCCACCGTTCCTGCCAGCACCGCCTGGGCCGTCTTGTCGCGCCCTTGTGCATCGCGATACCTCGCGGTGACCCGCAGCTGCTCACGCCTAGTGGTCGTGTCTGGTTTGAAGTGCCATTTGGTCGCGCCCGAGATACTGGTCCAGTCGGTGCCGTTCGGCGACGACGCCCATCGCCATGTCACCGATCTCACTCCACCGTCGGGGTCGCTGAGCCGCGCCCGGAGCACGAAGCGGACCTGCGGCCCGGTCGGTAGGACCCGCACCTCTCCTGCCTCATCGGAGTTGATGACGGTGACGGTCACGTTGATGGTGTCGTCGATCACCGTGTCAGAATTCCCGTCGGCGTCCTTCCCGTCGCTCACCGACACTGTCAGCGAATACGCTGACTGGGCCTCATAGTCGAGATCGGCCTTCGTGAGCAACTGGCCCGACGATGTCACAAAGTCGAACGAGTCAGCGTCCACGCCGGCCATCGAGTATGTCAGGGCATCGAGTTCGGCGTCGGTTGCCGCTACCGGCGCGCCGATGTCGATCCCGGCGGTTGTGTTCTCAGCGACAGAGCGGGCACCGGTCTCCGAGGAGGGGAACTCCGGCTGCTGGTTGGCTGGAGTCTGTGCTTCAACATCGCCCACCGCGGTGATCGCGACCGAGACGCCGGCAACGATCAAGACACAAGCGGCTGTCAGCCGTCCAGACGAGCCGCGGCCCAACGAAAATAGAGTCACCGGTCTACTCGTTGTTGGCTCGTCACGGCCGCAAGCCTAGGTGCGGTGGACTCCAAGACCGATGATCGACACCGCTGTGGTGATGGCCTTCCTTCTGTGGGCGGAGGGACCAGTGCCGAAGCGATACATCGGCGCTTCCCGCACAGGGCGGTCGCGACTGATTGTTCCCGGTCGATTCAGCCATACGGCGCGCAATAGACCACGAAGTCGAACAATCCTCGGGGGTAGCGGCTGGCGAAGATGATCGTGAACCATGCGGGGACATCAATCTTGGGCCCGCCGGGACTCATCCACCATTGCCTGGCTGGCCTCCCATAGCCTGGCTCCATTGGTGGCGTCGGACGCGCTGTGCGATACCTGCTTCCGGCTCATGAGATGCAGGTGGATCCCTGTGGAGTCGCCAGCTTCGGGTTCGCAGCAGAGGTACACGACCGGCGCGATGGCCTCATCAGGAGACCGGAAGAACCGTCGCAGCACGGGGTCGAGGATCGGCTTGAGCGGGCGCGGCGCCTCGCGGGCGATGTTGGAGGCCACACCTCCGGGGCACAGCGTGTGCACCGCGACAGCGACGTCGTCGCTGGGGTTCAGGCGGCGGGAGAGCTCGTCCGCGAACGTGCATAGGACCAGCTTGCTCAAGCCGTAGTACCGCATACTGTGCTTCATCCCGTAGGGGGTGTACTCACCGAGTCGATCGAAGTCGACCTCCTCGGTGCCTCGGTGCGCTTCCGATGCTACGAACACGATTCTCGGTGGGTCGCGGTCGGGCCCTGCGGGACGAAGGACCCCGTCCTGCAGCCAGCGGTCGATCATCACCCGGTTGGCCAGGAAGTGAACCGCGAACATCACGTCCGGGCACCGTCGGGTTGCGCAGGTCGCGGGCACCCGCAATGACGGCACTGACGAAGTTGCGATTGCCGGTCTTTCGTGTGTTGGATCTCACCGCACCAGCCTCAGGTACACACGTCGAGATACTCCAGGTGGTGGGGGGTACACGAATCTAAGATCCTGTAGAGCGGTCTGTCAGACCGCGAAACGGACTGCGGTGAGTTCTTCGGACGCGGCCCAGAGCTGCTGTTGCGCCTCAGTGTCGTGGGAACGATCACTTGAGGAAACCAGCACCGGGTGACCGCCAGTCTCCATGAAACCGTCTGGGCCAATGATTGGTGCCGAACTGCATCTCGAACCCGTCCGCGGTCTTCTGCTTCGGCGTGTACATCACCCCGGCGTTGTTAATCAGCAGGTCAATACGTTCAAACCGGTCATTGATTTCTGAAGCAGCGTTACTGATGGAGTGAAGCGACGCCAGATCTAGTTGCTGCAATTCAAGGTGGGCGTCCGGGTGGTCAAACCTGATGGACTCGGTGGCCTGCTCGCCTTTGTTGAGATTGCGAACAGCAAGCACTACCGACGCTCCCCGACCGGCCAGTTCACGTGCCGTTTCAAGCCCAAGCCCAGCGTTGGCTCCGGTCAAAACCGCGACCCTGCCCGACTGATCACCGATGTCGTCGGCTGTCCATTTCTCGCTGCTCACATCAATCCCCCGTCAGAGCTTGGTTCACGCCGGGTGTGGTGCCCCGTACGGGATTTGAACCTGTTTGTGTCGTCATGTACCGCTACGTGTCATAGTGAGCCACAACCCACGCAGGTAGCAGCGCATCATGCCTGGCGAGCGCACACGACCGCATTTTCGGGCACCTACACGCTTCGATTCGGGAGCGTCCGACAGTCCCCGGGCACTTGCTCGTCAGTGGTATCGACTGGTGGGGATTGCAGTGTGTCAGTACTGTGTCTGTTCTGCGTGGGTACTGTGTTGGTACTCTGTGTATATTGATCGTCGAATTTGTAGGATCTTTGCCGCTTGCTCAGTAAGGGCATGATGCAGCTTCGGGAGGAGACGGTTTTGAGGTCACGTGTGAGTGTGTCGCGGTTGTTGACTTCGTTTGGGACGGTCGGGCTGGGGCGTCGGGCGGGTGTGGTTGG
>JAKZTU010000244.1:0-4077 GCA_047516945.1 Acidimicrobiales bacterium | reverse complement strand
ATTCAAAGCTCCTGATGACCGCACCGCACGAGCAAGGGTGGTTTGGCTCGTCAAACAGCTGAAACGCGCCCCCGAGACTCTGCTCATAGACGCGTATCCGAAAGCGACCAAGACTCCTGTCACCGCGTCGTTAGCTGAACTCCGCGATAACCCGTTGGCTTGCATCGGCCCAGACAAGAAACCTCCAACCCGCTTCAATCTGAGGCTTCATTCGCAGATGGGGGCGGGACGCGTTTCGAAACGCAAACCAGGTTTCATTGACTCGGTAGTCGAAGCTACCGTCGCGTACTACGCCGAAGTGGTGCAGAACCTCCAGGCGTTCGTACCGAAAGCACCAGCGATAACCGCCCCAGCGTCGTCGTCGCAACCAGCCGAGAATCCACCAGCACCAGCACAGAATGACGATGCCCGCAAGGAACAACCTGATTGCTAGCTGTCGGTTCGCGTGAGTTTGTTGGCGCGCGACCGCCGCAGGCTGCCCGCGATCTAGAGATCAGTCATCCCACCGCGGTCTCCTACCTGGATTGGCTCCAGACGGTTTTCTTGTTGTACGAGATCCCGGCCTGGTCCCGCAATCTCTGGTCGAAGGCAGCCCGTCGCCCCAAGTTCCACTTGACCGACACGGGACCAGCAGCCCGCCTGCTCGGCCTGGGCCCCGATGCGCTTGCCTCGCCCACATCCCCGCAACTGGGCCGCTTCTCGAATCGTTCAGGCGCTCGGGCATACCCCTGTGCGGTGGTTGCACACCTATCCGCCCCAACAACTCCCCGTGGTCCGACTCAAAACGTGAGCGGCATAACGATCTGAGCGGAAGGCTCCCACTTTGTGTCACACGGCCGATGTAGCTTGTTTACATGAATCCTGCTCGTCTTTCGCCGCCGTCCTCTAATGGTTTGGGCCATACCGAGAGGCCCCGTGCAGTATGAGCACGTCGGATCGGCGTAGGCGGGGAACGTCCACGTCCAACTTTGGAGTCGGACGGCGCGAGGGACATGACGCGTCGGCGTTCTATGCCCGGTTCCCGATACCGGAGATCAGCAGCGACGACGATGTTGTCTCGCCTTCCTGCGTTGACACACTCTGGGAGGGCGACGCGCGTGATATGGATGCCTATGGTGATGTAGCCGACGACTCGGTGGCGCTTGTAGTCACGTCGCCGCCTTACTTTGCAGGCAAAGAATACGAAGAAGCGGTGGGGTGTGGACATGTGCCGGCCGACTATGTCGCCTATTTGGAAATGTTGGAGGCGGTATTCGCCGAATGCGTGCGCAAGTTGGAACCCGGTGGTCGCATCGCCGTGAACGTTGCCAACCTGGGGCGCCGCCCGTATCGATCATTGTCGGCTGATGTGGTGCAGATACTCCAAGACCGTCTGCGGCTGCTATTGCGCGGCGAGGTGATCTGGCTCAAGGCACGTGGCGCGGCGGGCAGTTGTGCATGGGGTAGCTTCCAACAGCCGACCAATCCGGTCTTGAGAGATCTGACCGAACGGGTTGTGATCGCTTCAAAAGGGCGTCTAGACCGGGCGCGGCCAGCCGCGGTGCGCGCTGATGAGGGGTTGCCCTCGGTGAGCACTACACATGTCGACGAGTTCATGGAAGCCACAACCGATGTGTGGGAAATCCCTCCGGCTTCTGCCACGCGTGTGGGTCATCCAGCGCCGTTTCCGGTGGAGTTGCCGCAGCGTTTGATCGAGCTCTACACCTATCGGGACGACTTGGTGCTGGACCCGTTCATGGGGTCTGGAACCACCGCTGTGGCCGCCGTGCGCTCAGAACGTCACTATGTCGGCTTCGATACGGACGCTGGCTACATTGATCTGGCTGAGCAGCGCATCGCCGCAGAGCGGCAGAAACCTGTCGAGTGCTCGGACTCGCTTCGCTGGTCGGTCACGGCTCCTCGCCCAAAGGGGCGCAATGGTCAACTGAGTTTCTCCGAGGAACTGCTCGGCGCATCGAGATCGCAGAATGGACGCTCTGGTGGGTCTCATCGCAGCGCCTCTCCTGAGAACAAAGACTTCCAAGCCCGGGCGGGGGAGGAGGGCCGCAAAGCCCAGGAGATGGCCCTCGCGGTTCTGGACCTTTGTGGTTTCAGGGAGATCCAGGTGAAAGTCGCCGGGGACTGTGGCGTGGAGATCAACTTCAAGGCTCTCGATAAGAAGGGCCAGCCATGGTGTTTCGATGTGTCGGGAGCGTTCAGTGTGACCCAACGCCCGGGACTCCGCCGTACCGACACTCTCTGGAAGGCGCTCGGCAAAGCATCCGTGCTGCATTCGAAGAATCCAAAAACCCGACTGGTTCTTCTCACCACCGACCGCCCCACTCTGAACAGCGCAGGGGACCGTGCTCTCAAGGAGCTCACCGGGCCCAAGAAGGCGGTTCGAGCCGTGATAGAGATGGACTCCCCCGAGGACCTTGAGCGCCTTGCGGACTTAGCGGGTGGTGAAACAGAAAACCATGAGTAGTCCACCCATTGACCGGGAGCGCAGGCTTCCTCGGGGTTCGTTACTTGACGAACAGACTGTTGAACTCGAACTCAAGCTGACACCGATTTTCAGCGATCCGGTCGACTGACTATTTGATAACTCTCGTCCCGGTCCAGAGGTGTGTGGCGCAACAAACGGCCCGGGGCCGCTCCATTAGGGCGCGCGCGATGTTCAGTGGTGCCGGTGTGGGACACACTCAGTTTTTCGAAGTCCGTGAACGCAAAAGGGCGAGGTTTGTCAGGTCAGAATTATGACCTATGCTCGTGTTCGTGACAGACACACTTCCGTTCTCCGAAGTAAAGGCGCATCTCTCTGAGATGGCCGACCGAGTCGAGCGTGAGCACGATCGCATCTTTGTGACCCGCAACGGTCGGCCTTCGTTCGTTCTCATAAGTCCCGACGATCTCGAATCGCTGGAGGAGACTCTCGACATAATGCGCGATGACGAACTAGTCGAGTCGCTGCGCAGGTCGCTTCGAGAAGCCGCCGAAGGGAAACAT
Organism: Acidimicrobiales bacterium; assembly: GCA_047516945.1. Lineage (GTDB taxonomy): Bacteria > Actinomycetota > Acidimicrobiia > Acidimicrobiales > Aldehydirespiratoraceae > VXYK01. Next base: position 1,092 of record JAKZTU010000244.1, on the reverse strand, counting down.
CTGCCGCTCCCCGACGAGTTCTGAGGCGTCCCTGTGTATGAGGCGAGGATCACGCCTGAGGCGATGCGCAACCTAGTTCGGGTGCCAGACAAGGTGAAACACGCCGCAATGGCCGCAATCTCCGGGCCATTGACCGAAAACCCACGTCGGCTGGGGAAGCCTCTAGTTGGTGAGTTTGAGGGGCTCTGGTCTGCCCGGCGGGGCGACTATCGCATCATCTACTCGATCTCGGAAGACGACAGGATTGTGGTGGTTCACCGGATCCAGCACCGCCGAGACGTCTATCGACCCAGCTGAGCACACCACCAGAACAACACCTTCTCGCTGCCGACTACACACGGTGTCATATGTCCGTGGCATTGTGTGGGCCGTGAAACTACGCATTCCTGCTGACGGACGGAGACGCCCATGGTGATGGCCAACACGGAACGCATCGCTAAAGCGCTCGACTTGCTGCGAGACGGGTTGCGGCCGAAGTGCGAAGAGACATGGCAAGGGTTCTACGGCGACGACTGGCTCCAAACCGTCAACCAGAGGCTCCACAATCCCTCACGCGAACCTTCCACCGATGATGCTGCGTTCCTGTTGACGGGAATCAAGCTCACCTGGAACGAAGTGTTCGGTCACGGCTTCCCCGCTGGGGTGCGCTCAATGGTGTTTGAGATAGCCGACACCCGCAACAAATGGGCGCATCAACAGTCAATGTCCACCGACGACACGGTACGGGCGCTTGACTCCATGGAACGAGTGCTCGAGTCCTTCGGCAACGCAACCGAACGACACCAGATACGCGGCCTGCGACAGGACCTCATGCGCCAGATGGTGGACGAGCAATCCCGCTCCGAGCGCCGTCGCACCGCTGCCAAACCAGCCGAAGGCCGGCCCAAAGCCGGGCTGACCCCGTGGCGCGAGATCATCACTCCACACGGCGATGTTGCATCCGGGCGCTTCGACCAGGCCGAGTTTGCAGCCGATCTATTTGAAGTGTTGCGCGGCAACGCCGAGTCGGAATACCAGGATCCCCGCGCCTTCTTCGCCCGTACCTTCATCACTCAGGGTTTGGACGACATGCTCGCGGGGGCGGCACGCCGA
>JAKZTU010000243.1:0-3200 GCA_047516945.1 Acidimicrobiales bacterium | reverse complement strand
GTAGTTCCATCGGATCGTAGGCAAAATCGGCGAGCGCGTACGCTGCCTCGCGCACCAGCGGTACAGTCGAAGTATCACCAGCTTGAGCTACATATCGGAGGCGCTCAACCGGATGCACAGAGTCAATCGTAGACTGCCTTGCTGGTCAGCAACTTCTGCGTCCCGATGTAACCGGCTTGGGCCGCGTAGCGCTAACGTTGCGGCGTGATAACCACCCCTGAGCTTGAACTCGATCCTCTCAACGGCGATAGCCGCCCTCTTTCAGACTGGCTCACGACTTTTCCCCTCGCCTGCGTGGTGCTCGATCCATTCACCCACGAAAGCGCCTGGATCCTCGACACCTCAAAACGGATCCTGCAGGGCTTCCGCGAAGCCGATTGTCGTCCCTGCTGGATCCTCACCTGCTCACCCGACGACGCCAAACGGTTCCTCGGGCCGTACGCCGATGAAGTGTTGACGTTTACCGACCCGTCACGTGCTATCGCCAAGGGCTTGGGAGTCGAGTCCGCGCCCGCTTTCTTGTTGGTGCGCCAAGACGGGACGGTGACCGCCAAAGCCGAAGGGTGGAACCCCGACACTTGGCGTGACATCGCCGAAGCAATCGCTGATCTGACTCACTGGTCCCGACCAGCAATCCCCGCCGAAGGCGACCCCGCCTCATACCCCGGCACCCCGATCGACGGAACGGCATGAGCCGATGAGTCCAATGACGAGCAGACCATATGACCGGTTGTCCGCATCGGTTGTGGCTCGACCCCAGCGACCCAGACGCCTCGTGGGACAACGTGGTCTACCGGTTCTCCCGGTAACCGAGGCGACGGAGCCGCGGAAGGCCACTGGAACTAGTCGGCGGTCAGCCCATTGTGCTTACGGCGTTTGACCCACGACACAACCGAAATCAAAGTAAACACAATTGCGAGAGTTGCGACAGTGACCAAGAAAGCTGGCGAGTCTGATGAACCGCTCCAGTAACGCCAGAAATGGAACACAGCGAAAATTGCACAAATTATGCCTAATCTCCGCGCTGAGACAAGAGTCTGCTCTGACAGCCAGAATTGCTGTAGGCGCGTTTTTCCCCCGCCATGCGAGTCGGTCATGTGATGACTGTATCTCCTTGGGAAACGCAGTTGACCGGTCAAAACTCATCGACTGGCGAAACCGCTGGAGCCCCCAATGACCGCCTACCCGCGCACGCTCTAACCCGGGACTGTCAGAACCCACATCGCTACCTGGATCGACACTCGGTACAACCCCACACGCCTACACTCAACCAACAACATGACCAGCCCCATCGACCACGAACAAGCCCAAGCCGCATAAACCAACCCTCCAAGATTCGGGGGGAAGCTCAGCCAGGACCGCTCGCTTCGTTGAACGGGCAGTCGGTTCGGGTCGCTTTCCGGTCGCCGCGGAGTCCTCCGAGTATGGGCCGTCCGATCTACACCCATTTTGTTGAGACGACCGTCGGCGACCCGATCTCCGACCTCAGCGCGAGCCGGGATCCGAAAACCATCGTTGACGCGGGGTCCTCGAACCAAGAGGCACGGGACCTAGTCGCACCTAGTTGGGGTCCGAAACGCTATGCAGCTTGTGGCACGACACCCGAACTGTCCGTCCACCGAGAACTCACGACGACCCTTACATAACACTCCCACAACAACCTGCCCGGAATCTCAGAATGATCTCGGCAATGTCGCTACCTAAGTGGTTCGTCGGACTCAGACTTGACTGAAGCCCTGCGGCCGCATCGTCCGCCGATCCAAATGCCTTCGCTGGCTGGGACACTGTCTGCCGCGCTTCGAACAAGCACCGGCCAGTTGACAGCATTTCACCTCGTGTTCGGCATTGAGCACTGCCCAGATAACGGAACAAGTAAGGCCACGATCTGGCTCTGCGTATTGATCGCTGTCCGATGCCTGCGGAAATCTCGTCAGCGCTGTGGACAGTCCGCCGGACGCGGCAGAGCTTGCGCGTTAGCATTCGGAGTGTAGTATATGTGGATATTATATCGCTAATGTGACGGGACGGAGCAACGTGGGGTTTCTAGGAAAGTGGATACGGTTTTCAACGCCGCACAAGCATATTCAAACGATGGTCACGGTTATAGTTGCGCTGACCGCCGCTACCGGCATCGTCGGCATGCTGATCGGACATAGCGCTGCGGACAATTTCTACTTCCACAAGATCTCTCGGATGGAGTCTGTCCTGAGTATGGATGTCGCCCACTCCTAGAGACATCAGCAGACGTTTTGAGTGAGGTTGGCTTGCAGTTCCCATTGAGTCCTAAGTCAGTCGTAGGGGTTGCCCTCGTCTCGGGATGCCTAGTCGTCGGTACGTTGATAACGATGCGCCTCGCAGACCGCCAGAAGGACGACGCAATACCAGACAACACTCAAGCCGACGCGGCCCCAATACCAGACAACACCCAAGCCGACGCGGCCCCAATACCAGACGACACGCAAGCAGACGCGGCGGAGTCTGGGGCTGTGGAGGTTGTGGATGAGCGGTTGTGTGGCGTGTCAGATGATTCCTCATTGAAAGCAGCAGCGGTGGAGACGACCGATGGTCACTGGTCGCATGAGGACTGGCTGGCCAAGGAGTCGTCACAAGATGAGGTTTTTCGGATTCACGAGAAGCTTGGTGCCTTGCCTGCGTTGACGGGATCTGGTGCTGCATCAACGCCGGAAACCGAGACTCTCGCTTCTCGGCTAGCCAGTGGGGTAGTCGGCGTGACGGCTGACAACGTGACTCAACGGTTTGTTGTCGTTGTTGATTCCTCGGTCGTGAGCCTCGACGTTGTTGGTGAAGCATTGCGCGAGATCAGCAGCGAGTTGCAGATTGAGGTCCGGCCTAGTTGTCACAGCATCGCTCAACTAGCGGCGACCGAAGACACCCTCAAAGCCCAACAGTGGCATCCATCGGCGACCGAGGCCTCCTTCGGCTACTACATGGACCCAGCAACGGGCAGCTTCAAGGTCACCTTTTCGAGCAGTGATGACGAGGTGGCCCAGTCTCTCAAGGACACCCTCGGAAACACCGTGGAGATCACCTACGGCGAGCCGTCACGCCGAGGCCGACTCGATGACGGAAACCCGCATTATGGGGGTGCTGGGATCGGCGAGGGTGCCGACAACAATTTCTGCACGTCTGGCTTCACGATAGTCCACGATGGATCTCGCGGGTCCGTCACAGCTGGCCAC
>JAKZTU010000242.1:0-3760 GCA_047516945.1 Acidimicrobiales bacterium | reverse complement strand
TTCGACCAGCCCAAGCTCGCCGCTATGTATGTCGACAAGACACTCACCGGATTGGCCGCTGTACAGACCCTCTCAAGGCTCAACCGCATCCACCCCACCAAGACTGGCACGTTCGTGGTTGATTTCGTGAACGAAGCCGACGAGATTCAAGAAGCATTCGCCGTTTACCACGGCAAGACCGTCGCCCCGCCCACCGACCCCAACCTGCTGTTCGACACCCGTCACGAACTCGACCGGTTCGATGTGCTCGACCAAGGCGAGATGGAACGGGCCTCCATCCTGCTGTTGAGCGAAGATTCCCACGCCCAGATCGACGCAGCCATGCAACCGGCCGTTGACCGCTTCAAAGCGCTGACCGAAGAAGACCAAGACGCATTTCGCGACGCTCTGGGCCGGTTTGTGCGTGTGTACAGCTTTCTGTCGCTCGTCGTGCCGTTCCGCAACGCCGATCTGGAACGCGACTACCGCTTCTGTCGAGCCTTGGCCGCACTGATCCGTGACCGCGATGCGGCCCAAAGCATCAACCTGGGCGCCGAAGTAGAACTCACACACCTGCGGCACGACCTGACCTTCGAAGGCTCAATCGAACTGCCAAGCGGCGAAGCCGAAGTAACCACCATCTACTCCGGCACAGGTCCACTCGCCGATCCCGAAGCCGAACACCTTTCGAAGATCATCGCCCGCTTCAACGAACGCTTCGGCACGGACTGGACCGAAGAAGACAAGCTCGTGTTCCAAGCCGCCGACGGAGACCTAGTCTCCGATATTGAGATACAGAACCAGGCAACCAACAACGACGAAGCCACGTTCCGCGACCATGTGTTCCCCGCGCGGTTCCAAGACGCACTGCTGTCACGCCTCGACCGCAACGACAAACTGGTGTTCAGCTATCTGGACAACAGCGAATTGCAAGCCGATCTCATTGCCCTGTTCGCTCCCGATGTGCAGAAGCGCGCGACCGTCGCCCGCCAACGAACCTGCCCAATCGGCGACCTGATCGGACCTGACCGCGAGTCGCTCCACCTGGAATACAAGTCGACGCTGCGCTGGGACATCAGAGCACAGCGCAAGGGTGGCGTCACCGAGGACGCCGCCATCAAGACCATCGCCGGGTTCGCCAACTCGAAATTCGGTGGCACCCTGCTCATCGGCGTGGCCGACGACGGCTCCGTCCACGGTCTGGAGGACGACTACGTCACCTTCACCAAACGCGGCGAGCGGGGCGACCACGACTTATGGGGCCAACACCTGCAGAACCTCGTCCGCTCCCGCCTTGGAGACGCTGCTCTCGCCCTCATTGATTGGGAGTATCACACCGTAGACGGCAACCAACTTGCCCGTATCAGTGTCGAACCGTCCGGCCATCCCATCCAGGAACGCAAAGGCGACCAGGAAATCTTCTGGCACCGCACCCCCACCTCCACTGTCTCCATCACCGACCCCACCGAACGGGACAAAATCATCGCCAGCCGCTGGTCCCCCACCTAGCCCCCACGCGTAATGCGCTGACGGGCCTGGGCCGGGTGTGAAGACGGACGTAGCAGGATCCAGCACCCCAACTCCCACACCCGACACGCCCGACCCTGCGTGAACCCGAGCGTAGCAGGATCCAGCAGCCCCAACTCCCACACCTCGCACGCCGAGACACTCCGGTCGTATGTGAAGCTAGAAGCGGCACGGTTCCTGCCCCACGCGCATTGCGCTGATGGGTCTGAATGGGTTTCGCCTTGTTTGCTGTGGCTCTTTGGTTGGGCCGCTTGCTAGTTTCACCATGTCGAGGGGATCAGACCCGTACTGTTTTCAACATTTCTATGTTATTTGATGGATTTACAGGGGTCGTTGTCACACCCTGTGTCTAAGTTTGTGTGCATGGAATCAGCTCCTGCCTCCGGTCTGTTGGACCCCTCGGTCGGTGTCGGTTGCGGCACCGCCGGGTCGGTCTGTGTCGGGCGCGTCGATGAGAAGGGGTTGTCTGATGACGCGTTGCGGTCACACCTGAAGGTGTTGGGCCGCGCCGAGTCTCGGTTGACAGCGATGAGATCCCGGGCGTTGGCAGAGCTGAGCCGCCGCCACAGCACCGCGGACGCGCAACGTATGGTTCGTGACGAGTTGCAGGCCTCGAAGCGTGAGGCCAAACGCGATGTTGAAACCGCGGCTCGGTTGGCGGAGTTGCCTGCGACTAGTGAGGCGTTGGAGTCTGGTGAGATCCCCCAAGGTCACGCCCGGTTGATCGCTCGCGCTTCTTCTGAGAGCCCGATCGATGAGGAGTTGCTTGTCGAAGCAGCCGGCACCGAGTCTTTCGATGAGTTCGCCCGGACTGTGAAACGTCATCAACAAGACAGAGCCGACGATGACGGGCAAGCGTTGTTGGATCGTCAACGCTCCAACCGCAAAGCCAGAATCTTCGAGTCATCAGAGTCGGGCATGTTCGTGTTGACAGGTGAGTTTGATCAGATCACCGGTGCACGTATCGCCACCGCGTTGACAGCCAAAGAACGACAGTTGTGGCACCGCGAAGACCCCAAGGCGCGTGCCACGCCACAGCAGCGGATGGCTGACGCGTTGGCTGAGCTGATCTGCGAACCAGCCAGCGGCCGGTCCGCGGGCACTGATCTATTGGTGATCGCTGATTTCGACGTGCTCAAACAGCAACTGGACAATCCCCGGTTGGCTGACGGTTCACCGTTTCCGATCGTTGAGCTTCATCGATTGGCGCTCGAAGCCAACTTGTTGCCTTCGATCTTCGACACCAAAGCACAAGACATGTGGCTGGGGCGTAGACAACGCACCGCTTCTGAAGCACAACGGGTCGCGTTGATCGCGCGTGATCAACATTGCATCGGCTGCGGCGCGAACCCGTTGTGGTGCCGTGCCCATCACATCATCTGGTGGTCAAAGAAAGGACCCACCGACGTAGACAACCTGGTGTTGGTATGTGATGACTGCCACCACAAAATCCACGACCACGGTTGGCAAGTCTACAAACACCCCACAACCGGCAAATACCACCTCAAACCCCCCAACCCGAGCAACCCAGACCGGGCAGCCGAGACCGAAAAACCCAACAGACGCGGTCAGATCGGGGGAACCCAACGGACGCAGGGGGCACAGTCAACCCGAGCAACCCGAACCGGGCAACCCAAACCCGGGAACCCGACCGACTCAGCGGGCACGGTCAAGAAGAGCAACCCAGATCGGGTAACCCGACCGACGAAGCAGGCGTCAAGACGGGGAACCCAAACCGGGCGATTGACACCGGGGAATCCCGCCGACACCGGTGACGCCAACCTGCCGAAACAGAAAAACCCGACCAATTCCGAACCACAGCACCGACGCCGTGCCGGGCCTCTCGCCGGGGGCGGCGCAAGAAACGACCTGGACACCTCCTAATCGGGCCAAACCACTTGGCCAGCTGCGCGGTCGGGTTCAGCAGGTGGTGGCGTCGCGTAGGGTTTGGCAGGCTTGGCCTAGCCGTTTAGGGCTGAGCGCGGTTATCCGGCGACGGAAGACATCTCGAGGGATCGTGTGAATGTTGTCGAAGTTCACCACACAGTCCGTGGGCACACCGTCTTCGGAGACATTGAGTTCCAACTCGGAGACAAGGCCGCGATGCGTGCGGGTGAGCACAGCAACTACTACTGACCCGACTCGCCCCGCGACTGGGTCACGAGTGAGCACCAATACGGGCCGATCACCGCCTGGTGTGGCCGCAAACCAAATCTCACCCCGTTTCATCGGCCCAATCCGACCAGTCCTCGGC
>JAKZTU010000241.1:0-4064 GCA_047516945.1 Acidimicrobiales bacterium | reverse complement strand
CTCATTAGCGCGTCGACCCTCTTCGTTGTTGACTCTATCTGACCTCCAGATACCACCTGTTCGAGCCTCTCGTGGTTCCACGCGGTTAGGAATTGGCCAACGAGTGAGCACCCGAAGATCCATGGATTCGCCTCGAAGAACCGTTGCCAAACGTCCTCCGGGCCAGCCCGCTTCTCAACCTGCTCATCGAAGTAGGACACATCAGTGAGCATGTGCTTGAAGTGGTCCAGCGCTGCTCTACGCGCCTCTACAGCCACAACATCTTGACCCTCCCGGTCGTTGGAAATCAGGTGTCTAAAACCCTCAGGGTTGCGTTCGTATGCGCGTTGAAGACCTGTCGGATCCTCAAGCAGAGCTTTGAGCACACTGTCATCAACGCGCATCGACTCACCGTCCGCGTCGAGCGACACCTTTTCCAGATTGCGGATCAGTTCTACCAGACGCCGCGCGTGCTCACCCTCAAGATCGAGCAACACTTCAGACGAAGGGGTGTCCTTCCCTCGCCACTTTTGTCTGTGCACGATCAAGTGCTTCACATGGCCGACCTCGCGAACCACTAGGAGCTTGACCTGGACACGACCCTTCGGGCTCTGCCGAATCGTCCAACTCACGGCCTCCGCGTCCTCTAGATCCGTCTGATGGGCCACATCGAACACCTTGTACACGAATCGTGCCGGTTCGCCGTTGTAGGAGGAGTTCGGGCGCTGGTGTTCAAACGTTGAGGAATAGTATGTCCTCGATGGCAAACGATTGCTTAGCCAGTATCCCTCTTCGTCAAGTTTCTCCTGTCGATCCGAGTTCGACATGCGCCTCCAGTCAGGTTCGGGCTTCCCAACGAATCGGGTCGGGGTCGCCCATAACGATCCCTCACTCTCGCTGATGTGTCACATGACCAGGATATCCCAAACATATGTTCGTGCAACTACCAGCGCATCAAGGACGGAACTCATCAGCCACATTGTCTCCAGGCATCTCCACTTGAGATTTCAATTCGCCAAGCGTGGTGAGATGGGCCGTACTTGAGTTCAGGGCAAGAAGTAGTTAGCCCGCGACGACGACTCCCAGTTAGAACGGGCACCCGGTGTGTCCCGCTTTAGATCCTCACCTCAACCATCCAAGCGGTGGGATAACTTGCACCAACTGCCTCAGCAAACACCGGCGCCTCGCGTTAGGCCCCAGACCGCACCGCCTAGGGCGGTACCTCCCGACGCCGAGGTCACAACAGAGAAATCAGCAGACGAGAAAGAGATCGAACCACGATGCGAATCACCACCTACCCCTAGGCGCGCCAAGAACGCTTGCGACAAGTGTTATCAGCCCGTACGGCGACATTCCGTCTTTCTGCCCAAGAAGGCTGCGACAAGCGAAACCACCTTCGACTACCGCGCGGCCGTTGCGTGGCTTGGCCGGGTCCTGCGTAGTCGTTGTCGATCCCATCAACCTCAATCAGCGTACAATCTGCACATCTGTTGCAATTTTTGTACGTAGAAACTACAATATGGCACATGGCCCGAAGAAGCAACCAAATGACTCTCGATCAAGCATCAGCGGACAGCAAAGCTGCTATTGATAAGGCGCTCGGCGTGCCCAATGCTGCCCTCGCGACAATGCACCGAGCCAGGGCTCAGATGGCCGAAGTGGATCGCGTTTACTGGGCTTGGCGTGCGGCTAGAACCACCCGGGGAGGCCGCTACCGAAGCGAGGACTGTTCCGATCGGGTATGGCGCGCCATTACCAAGATGCGATCTATGGGAAAGATACCACGGGGGTTGCACGGTCACGTCGGGACTCACAAATACCCCCGGTCGTGGTCGTATCCGCCCAACAATTACCAAGTGATCGCCGTCGACGCAGACACCGACGACATTCTCGGCGACCTTCAGACGATTAAGGCTCGCGAACCCGCCGAGGCAGCGATCCTTGCTCTCGCTGCGATGGACATGGAATCTCCAGAGTTCGGACTACCCGAACTACTGGAGCAACAGATACCTCGATGTTTGCAGATCACACCCGTCAACCAGTGGCGATTCGTCTACGACACTTTCGTCTATGACGACGTAGAGGTCACTGTGATCGACCTGGACCATGGAACACCGGTCCCCCCTCGGTAAGCGCCAGTCATCGAACATGTCGACAGCGCCGGAAGCTCGCTCTTTGGTCTGCTCCGTCACCAGGAGCGAACTATCGAGCCCGCGCTTGTCCTTGCTCGAGGCGGGAATCGGAGCGCCCGACATGTCCAAGCACGACAAGAAGGCTCCGCTGCGCCCCATCCGCTGTGCAGCAAATCATCTATGCGTATCGCGGCCGGCCTTCACACCGAATGTCCGTGCGCGAGCAAGGACGGCGCGATGAGCAATCCGGTCTCCGCAGACGGCCGACCCATACCCGATGGCCTAGTCGCAGCCATCGACGAGACGGTGCCCCAAGTGCAAGGTGGGGTCACCTACACCCTTGTCGCCACGATCTTTCGCGATGTCCAGGCCGCACGTCGTGACATACAGGGTCTGACTGTCGGTCGGACCAGACCGATCCACTGGCACAGAGAGGGACCCACCATTCGCGAGGCCACCTTGAGTCTTATCGAGCACCACGTCATCGCAGGAAGGGCATTTGCACGACGCGCTAGCCGGGTCGGTCAAGTCTCCGCCCGAGCTGTGCTTATGGCAGAACTCGTGGTCGACCTCGCCAGCTACGGAGTCGATCACATGATCATCGAGTCGCGAGGCGCGTTGGAAGACGGACGCGATCGCAACGCGATACTCGACTGCCTTCACGGACTCGCGATCTCCAACCTCACCTACGACTGGCGCACGAAGGCGGAACCTCTGTTCGGTTACCCGGATGCGCTGGCAGGCATTAGCCGGGAGCGCCTGACGCTGGGACACTCGCCTAGTTTCTCCCGCTTGCAGAAGCTGAACATCGTGTCCGAGGTCCGCTACCTAAAATAACCGTTGCCTTGGCATGCGTAAGCCCCGGTTCCCGTCCTAGGCGACCCATTCGGATCCTCGGACTGGCCCTCCGGGGCTTGCGTCTTCCACCCAGAACAGCACTGAGCGGCATCTACAGTATGCAGCCTCCAAGGTCTTCGGTCAACTAGACAAACGCCAGCAACCAGCATCAATCAGAGACGAGAAAGCCGCTGAATCTGGTGGATGGAGGGTTCGCGTGCTTCGGGAGCAAATGATTCCCTTCCGTTGACCAAGTTAGGGAGAATCTCCTGTTGAGGTGGGCTGAAGTCCGCGATTGATCTACCGACCGAAGCGAAACCGTCTTCCTTTATCGAGCGGGCTCAGGGCTGGGTTTCGTGGGCGGGGTGGGAGCTAGGGCTTCGGTTAGGGCTTGGATTTCGGTTAGGGCGGATTGGAGGTCTTCGGCGATCTCGGCGGCGAGGATGTCCGGGGGTGGGAGGTTGTCGGCGTCTTCGAGGCTCTCATCTCGCAGCCAGAACAGATCGAGGCTGACCTTGTCTCGGGCGATCAGATCGTCGTAGGTGTAGCGCTTGAACCGTTCGGACTCCTTGCGTTTGTGGCGAGCATCGGCCCGGTAGCAGGCAACGAAGTCGTCGAGGTCGGCCCTCGTGAGCGGGTTCTGCTTGAGGGTGAAGTGCTTGTTGGTGCGCAGGTCGTACACCCACAGCTCACGGGTCCATGCGTCCTCGGCCCCCTCACGGCGACGGAAGAACAACACGATGGCCTTCACGCCCTGCGCATAGAAGATGCCCGTCGGTAGCCGCAGTAGCGTGTGGACCTCGCAGTCGTGCAACAAGCGGCGGCGGATCGTCTCGCCGGCACCCGCCTCGAACAGCACGTTGTCGGGCACCACCACAGCCGCATCCCCGCCGATCTTCAACAGACTCACCACATGCTGGACAAAGTTGAGCTGCTTGTTCTTCGTCGTTGCCCAGAAGTCCTCCCGCTCATAGCTGTCCGACGACGACCGGCCGAACGGCGGGTTGGTCAACACCATGTCGAAGGACTTGCCAGGAGAGTCCCGCAGCGCGTCGTCTACCACGATCGGTGAGTCGGATTCGGGGCTCTCGATGCCGTGTAGCAGCATGTTCATGG
>JAKZTU010000240.1:0-5617 GCA_047516945.1 Acidimicrobiales bacterium | reverse complement strand
CAAATACTCCGACGCGCTGGGTGCGCTGGTGCTTGATCCCAATGGCGAACAGAAGCCTTTGGTGATGGGCAGTTACGGCATCGGCATCGGCCGCAACGTTGCCGCGGTGGCCGAGATCCACCACGACGACAAGGGCCTGGTCTGGCCGTTGAACGTTGCTCCGTTCGAGGTGGTGATCACCATCGTGAGCAGCAAAGACGAAGCTTCAGTAAGAGCAGGCGAACTGCTCTACCACGATCTTCGCTCCGCTGGGGTTGATGTCTTGCTGGATGACCGCGATGCTCGTGCGGGTGTGAAGTTCGCCGACGCGGAACTGATAGGTATCCCGTACCGGATAACGATCGGGCCCCGGGCGCTCGCCGATCGGGAGATGGAACTCACTTATCGGGCCACGGGCGACACAACCCGCGTGCCCATCGACACCATCGCAGAGGTACTCGTCGAAACTGTCAACAACGAACGCAGCTAGTCCAGATTGCTGCCGTCCAACGGTGCGAGTACCAGAACTGCCCGTTAGCGCGCTGTGCTACCGTTGCCCCGAGAGTGTCACTCAAACCGTAGGAGCTACTTGTGTCCGACATGCCCCCGCCGCCACCCGAGTTCGAGCCTGGATCCTCTTCTCAACCGCCGCCGCCGCCTGAACCAACGGCCCAAAGCGCTCAAGCGACCAAAGATTGGGCCACGACCGATACTGGTCAGAGCGTCGAACTCGCCGGAGTCGGCTCCCGCCTCTTGGCAAGGATCGTCGACGCGCTGGTCTTTATCGTGCCCGTTGTGGTCTGGGTCATTGCCACCACCGACTTCGACGACAACTCCGACGAGGCAGCGGGTATACCCATCGGATCCACTCTGTTGTTTCTCGCGATCGGACTGATCTACGAGGTCTGGATGATCGCTGCGAAAGGTCAGACCCTGGGAAAGATGGCGACTCGAATCAAGGTGATCCGGGCCGACAACGGAGAATTGCCCGGGTGGAGCAACGCCTTCAACCGCTGGATCCTTCCAGGCTTCTTTGGTGCAGTCGGGGCTTTTATTCAAGCCGTTGGACTCGTATCACTGCTGATCTATCTCTCCTTGCTCTGGGGCAAGAACCGACAGGGTTGGCACGACATGGTGGCAAAGACACTTGTGGTCAAGGCCTGACCGAAGCCCCTCACAAACCAAACGCCACACACGCCTGTTCCGTATTGCGGAACAAGCTCCTATAGTTCGCTTAAGTTATGTCTGTGCAGTCAATTGAACGTGCCTTTGCTTTGCTGCGCGCCCTAGCCGTTGGTCCGGTCGGGGTCACGGAGTTAGCTGAACGGGTCGATCTGCCAAAATCAACTGTCGCTCGAATCTTGGCGGCGTTGGAGAACGAGGGTGCGGTTACCCAAGACGGGATCGGTGGCGACTACCGCCTGGGCGAAGGTCTGCTCGACATCGCTGGCGCAACTCAACCAGGCCGCAACCTTGTAGCCACCGCTCGCCCGCATCTAATCGAGCTTTGCGACGAAGCCGGTGAGGCCGCAGGTGTGTCGGTACTCGACGGGCGTTTCGTCTATTACCTCGACCATGTGGAGGCTGAGAGCGACGTACAGGTACGGAGCTGGACCGGCGAACTCTCTCCGCTCCACACAGTGCCGTCTGGCCTGGTATTGCTCGCCCACTACGACGACAACCAGCTTGATGCTTACTTGCGGGGTCCGATTACGGCATCAACTGCGTGGACGGTCACCGATACCGATGAGATCCGTCAGCGACTCGCCACCATACGCAGTCTCGGCTACGTCTGGGTCTACGAAGAGTTCGCCGAGGGCATCAACTCGGTGGCGGCACCGATTATTGAGGCCGATGGCACCGTGGAGGCTGCGTTGCATATCCACGGACCGGCCTACCGCTTCCCCAACCCGGAGAGAACGCACGACCTCGGCAACCTGGTCATGAACGCCGCGGCAGCCCTCGCCGAAAACCTGGCCTCTGACTGAGAGCCGAAATCTGGACCCGGACACCGCAGATTGTTTACGGATAGCGTCAGCCCACGCTACTGAACAGCGACGGTTGCGTGATCAGGTCAATTATCGGATCAACTGTTGGACTAGCGGAGCGAGCCCCGTGGAGGTCCGACGAGTCCAACAGCGATTCCAGATCGTCGGGCTTCGACACCGGCTTCGCTCCCTGCTGTTGAAGAGGTGCGTTACCCGGTCCTTCACCGGGACCGCGCCACACCGCGACCGATCCAAAACCCCGCTTGAGCGCCTCGGAGGCACCAGACCAAGTGCCGCCGGTGCCGTTGTCACTGGCTACTACCACCGTCACCGCTGCCTGCGCGTAGATCAGCTTGTTTCGCCCCATTGCGTTGCCCGCGCTGAACGGTGCACCCGGCGCATACGGCGTACAAATTACGGTGTTCCCGTCATGGACAGCTCTGCGAACTTCGGGACGTTTGAGCTTGCGCAGCAGCGAATCGGCCAGAATCCCGATGACCGCTCCCCCAGTTTCGATAGCCGCATCCATGGCGAGCTGGTCCACACCCCGGGCTCCTCCCGACACAAGCGGCAAACCTAGTCTGACAGCCATGCACGCTAAGTCTTTGGCGACCTCGCCGCCAGCTTGAGACACGTCACGGCTACCGACTACACCCAGCCCGGGCGAATCAAGCAATTCAACGGCGCCTGCAGCGTGCATCAGTGGCGGCGCCTTGGTACCTAACCGAACCAGCCACTCACGGGGATAGTGCTCGTCGAAAGCAGTGAGTGATTTGATACCCGATTGCTCCAATCGTTCCAGCTCGAACGCTAATGCAGTTGCACGCCCAACGAGCTCCGCGACCCGGGCCGCTAAATCCTCGCGTAGGTCATAGTCACGCATCAGTCGGGCCTGGCTCAGGTTCAGAAAAACCCCCGGTCCACCGCTGATTCGCTCTATCAGATTCCAGAACTCAGAAGCTTTGAGCGGTCGTACTCCATCGGCGCAGAGACGGCTCACCAGAAGGATCGTTGCCAGCGAGTCCTCGTCGCGTTTCATCGTGTCGATCTCCCCGCCGTGTCCGCTAGTGCAAACGGAAGCACACTGCCAGCACCAGCCTCACGGAGACTCATCCCAACGACGGTCAAACTCCAACGGGAGTCAACAAAGTCGTCTACCAAGAGCACCGGGCCAGACGGCACTGGACCTCTGATCTCAAAGACATTCTGCACATTGCGGTACTGCTGTTGGCTGTTCTGCATGGATTTTTGGGGCTCCGTGTCACGGACCTTGAATACCACTTCCTTGCAGACTAGCCCGAGACGACTCGCAAGCCGGGCCGCGAAACCAGCCACTAGTTCGGGCTGACGACGCGAGGGCACAAACGTGACCCATTCGGGCATGGGGTCCGGTTGCCAGCGCTTGATCAGATCTGCAGAGGCATCCACCAACTGATCGTCGAATTCACCGTGAACCTGTTTCCCGATTCTCACCAGGTTCCCCCAACCAGCGTCGCGCCACCGCGCAAGGATCCACCCCCCGTCGAGTTGCTGGTCCGGGCTAATCCTCGTCCCGTTGGGGAACTGCTTCCGGGGTTTGATCGGCAAGTCTTGAGACCGCAGGAAATCGACGGCACGTTGCACCTCGCTGGGCTGAAACGTCAGATCCACGCTGTCACCAGTGCAGTTGTCGCAAATTCCGCATGGTTCGGAGCTGTCGTCATCCAGATAGTTGACCAGTGCCTGCATTCGACAACGGTCCGTGGCGATGTACTCACGCATCTGCTGTTGCTCCGCCCTACGCAACACCGTCACAGACGCAACCCGGTCGTAGTCGAAGGCCCAAGGCGAAAGCGTCCGCAACCACCTGCCGCCGTCGCGCTCCACAGCGCCATCTACCTCGAGTACCTTCAAGAGAAGCTCCAACTGGCCGGGCCGCAGATTCACCTCTGTGAGCAACTCTCTCTTCGTCATCGACGCCGCATGGCGCTCAAGTAGGTCCACGATTTGCTCGGCGTGACGCGGTGACGGGAAAGCACCCTCGATGAAATAGTCTTGGATGTCGGCGTCCTCGGTCCCCCGCAGGAGAATGCCCCATGACTGCTGCAACGCCCGGCCCGCCCGCCCGACCTGTTGATAGTAGGTGACCGGCGACCCCGGGGACTGGTAGTGGATCACGAATGAGAGGTCGGGTTTGTCGAATCCCATCCCGAGAGCCGACGTGGCCACAACCACCTTCACATCGTTGGCGAGTAGCCGCTGCTCTATTACCGTGCGGTCTTCGTTGTCGCTATCGCCGCTGTAGGCGGCCGCATCAATGCCATTGGAGTTGAGCCAGTTCGCGACCCGACCTACATCCGCGATTGTCAGGCAATAGACGATGCCAGTGCCCGGTAGCGCTCGTAGTGTCGAAGCTAGCCACACCAACCGTTCCGCTTGCGATGGCTTGTCGAGCACATGTAGCTGCAGACCGCCGCGAGCAAGTGGTCCACGGACAGGTGAGAAGTCTGCGCCTAGTTGGGTTGTGACGTCGTCTACCACTCGGTTATTAGCGGTAGCCGTGCAACACAGCACAGGCACGCCCCTCGGAAGCAGTTGCAACACCCGCACCAACCGCCGGTAGTCGGGCCGGAAGTCGTGGCCCCAGTCGGAAATGCAGTGTGCTTCGTCGATCACCATTAGCCCACTTTGTTGGCCAACTACAGGAAGAACCTCGTCTCTAAAGCGTTGGTTCGCCAACCGTTCAGGCGAAATCAACAGGACATCCACCTCGTCGGATGCAATCCGCTCCTTTACATCGCTCCATTCCGAGGTGTTGGAACTGTTGATAGTTTCAGCGCTAACCCCCAGCCGCCCAGCCGCTTCAATCTGGTTGCGCATGAGCGCGAGCAGTGGAGACACCAGCAACGTCGGCCCAGACCCCCGATCCCGCAACATCCGTGTCGCAATGAAATAGACCGCGCTCTTGCCCCAGCCGGTCCGCTGAACGAGTAGCACTCGCTCCCGATCAGCAGCTAGCCGCAGCATCGTTTCAAGTTGTCCTGCGCGAAACTCGCTCGACTCATCACCAGTAAGGCGCCGTAACAGGCTCAAGGCCTCAGCATCAGGCGTCGGGGATCCGGTTGTTCCGATATCGGAAAGGTAATGAGCGTCTTTGGGGCTTTCCATCGTCGTTAACGTACCGAACCCCTATGACACCGGAGCGGTCGCTGTTGTCCAGGAACAACTAGCCTTTGCGGCGGCGGATCTCGGCGGTGATGGCGGGGATCACTTCGTGGAGATCAGCGATCACCGCCCAATCGGCCTTGACAACCATGTTCGCCTCACGATCAATATTCACTGCCAAGATGTGTTTGCTGGCCATCGCCCCCACCCAATGCTGGATCGCACCGGAGATTCCCGAGGCGATATAGATCTCCGGGGCGATGCGGGTGCCGGTTTGGCCAACCTGATCGGAATGAGGACGCCAGCCAAGGTTGGTCACCGCCCTTGAGCATCCAACCCGCCCGCCAAGAAGTTCAGCTAGTTCTTCAAGCTGCGCAAATCCCTCGGCTGAACCAACCCCGCGGCCGCCACCGCAGACCACAGGAGCAGTGGGCAGAGTCACACCCGCTTCTTGCACCGTGCGATCTTTGACAACGGTTATACGGTGACTGTCGTCGAGGTCAGCA
>JAKZTU010000239.1:0-20337 GCA_047516945.1 Acidimicrobiales bacterium | reverse complement strand
GTCTACGCAGTTGGACCCGATTCAAGGTGTGCTGGAGGTCCTTGACCGCGCCTCCATGACGGGCACCAACAAACTCGGACTCCTCCTCACGCTGCTCGATTTGGCACCGACGCTCGACGGTGAAACCCCGAGCATTGATCCAGATGAAGTGGCGGAGCGTTACCTTGAGATCCACTGGGAACACGCGCGGCCCTACCAAGGCAAGACACTGCGCCAGAGTTCGGCACGCAAGCGGCGCGACGATGGCACGACCGCCGATGACACAACGGTCATGCAGGAAATCCAGCAACTCCGCGATCTACTGAAGGAGAACAAGCGCGGGGACCTGCGTGACAAACCTCTGGGCGTCGTCGAGCGGAAAGTTGAAGACACCGGATGGCACTCGGAATGGCAAAAAGCGCTGGGAGCTGCGCTCAAGAGAATCCGCGCTTCGCTGCTGAAGAACCCTGTGCGCCTGCTTCAGAAACTACCGGGCAACCCTGAGCCGTTCCTTTACGACCTGAATTCGGACAAATCAGGTCTGACGCTGCTTCCCGGCGTTGCGCAGAACCTGACGAAGTTCGGGGGTGTCCTGCGGCCGCTGGTTGAGTTCAGATTCGCTCAAGCGGTCATGAGAATCAATCGCGAGGAGCTGAAACTGCCGGTCGACGATGTCTACTCCCATCTGTTCGGGCGGGAAAGGGTCATGCCGCCGATGAAGATGCGTGACCGTCTCGTCTGCATCCAGGATGGGCGATGCATCTATACGGGCGACCAATTGACGGGCATCGACAGATCTCTCGACCATGTTGTGCCTTGGTCGAGGGCACGTCTCTCGCAGATCGAGAACCTCGTTATCACTTCGCGGAGCGTCAACAGCAGCAAGTCCGACTCGTTGCTTGCGCCTTCGGTAATGGAGACATGGCTTAGCCATGTCGAGAATAGGTCTGGCGATCTGGAGGAATGCGCCAACGAGCACGGTTGGATGACAGATCTCGATGCTGTCCGCAGCGTGGCATTTCACATCTACAAGGCCGTGGACAGCAGTACCGGTGTATGGAGTTCCGAGAACGGACAACACAAGGTCGAGCCACTCGGGCAAGAAGGCAAGCAGATTATGCTCGACTCGCTGCAACCCAAATAATGAAACAGTCGGCAAGTCGTCAGTACTTGACGAGTCAAAATAAACTCGAATCCCAAGCAGGCATAGATCGTTCTGACCGGTGTGCCACGGCACCCAGCCACTGCAACGGGGCCTGGAACCGACGCGGCAACCTTCGGCTCGTCGATGCGCTCTACGTTGAGCTCGCTGAACAACTCGACGCCCCGATTATCACCACCGACGGGCGTCTTACCGCGACCGTCCCACGAGCCGAAGATTTGCGGCGTTCAGGTTATAAAACGCAGGGCGCTGGTGACTGACATGACGGCTAGGACCACCACTAACAGTGGTGCGGCTGCGCCACACAGGCAACGCTCCGACGCCCACACCAACGACCCGAGCATCCAGCACCAATAGGTCTCTGCCTATCAAGGAGAACGGTCATTCCCTTCTTCCGGTTCGACAAGACGCTGCTGGATCCAATTCCCGAATTCGTCCTGGCTGACGGTGCCAGCCGCCACTCCTTCGATCATCGCTACGGTCTCGTCACGTTCCACACCATCGTTGGGCGGTCGGGACCACTCATACCCGTTGCGGTACGCAAACTCAAGCAGGCATGCGTAGCCGACCCGCTTGTTCCCATCGAGTAGAGGGTGACCCCTTATGAGCTGAAACGCCATGGCCGCGGCCTTGTCGGCGAAACACGGGTAGTACTCGACCTGTCCAATGCCGGTGTTGGGAGCCGAGAGCGCGTGCTCCGCCATCTGCAGCCGCGGATGGCGCGCGAGTTCCTCGACTTGGAACCCGGTGACCCGCTCCGCGATCAATAGGAAGTCAACGAGGTCGAGGCACTCCACGCCCATTTCACTGGGCGAGCCTCTTGAGCACAACGCGCTCCTCGTCGAGGATGCGCTGGAGCCTTGCTTGGAAGGCAGGGTCACGCCGCCGGTTCTCGATGTGCTCAGCGATGGCCGCGCGGACCGCCTCTGAGGTCGACACGCCGTCAACCCGCGCTACTGCGTCGAGTTCGGCAGCCTGTTGGGCGTCTTGACGGATCGTCGTGGTGCGGGTGGTTGCCACTGTGTGCCTCCTCCTTGAGCGGGCGCAAAAACTGCACTTATATCTATCAGTACGCAGTATTCATTAAATCACACATACGAGACAATCACAATCAATCTGAGTGCGACAGTGCGGTAGGCTAGTTCGCTGAAGTGTGTATGACTCGGGTGCTCCGGTGCCAAGCAGGCCAAGACCCGCGGAGCACGCATCGAGAGGTACAGCCAGAAAATCCGCGACGGCAAAGGCCTTCGCGACCGGTGACCAATCCTTCCCATCGCAAGGCGAGCCAAACGAATCAGGTGACGAAACGAAGGGCGCTAGTAACAGACATGGCGCCAACAACGACCACCAGCAACGGTGCCTTGCGCCACGCCGCGAACGCTCCAACACCCACGCCAACAACTCGGGCGTCCAGCACAAGCTCGCCCGCTGTCTCAAAGGTCATCACCACGATGAGCGCCGAGAACAAAACAGCCGGCAACAGCGACACCAACGGTCCAAGCCTTCGCTCCACAACTGCGCCAAAAGTCGTCACCCCCAAGACCTTCAAGCCATAGGAACCCGCAGCCAGCACGATCATCAGCGGCCAACTCACGGTTGTCCCCCAGATTCGCCGCCAAGCGGCTCTTTGCTATCGCTCGGCCACCGGTGACGCACATACAACGCCGGTAACACCGCAAACACGGCCAGCAGGATCGGAACGCCCGAAGCGGTAAAGGGCACAGCCCCCAAAGCGATGGCGGCCGCGGTAACCGCCGCCACACGCCCAGCCGCGGTGCGGAGATGGGTTGCGAGCAGCGCTACGAAGATCGCAGGGAAGGCCGCGTCCAGGCCCCAAGTCTCA
Source organism: Acidimicrobiales bacterium (assembly GCA_047516945.1). Classification (GTDB taxonomy): domain Bacteria; phylum Actinomycetota; class Acidimicrobiia; order Acidimicrobiales; family Aldehydirespiratoraceae; genus VXYK01. The sequence continues at coordinate 17,353 of JAKZTU010000239.1, read as the reverse complement.
GGCGTGCTCAAAACCGAGCCCAGTGCCGCACCCGCCACAGAACCCAAGTTCCAGCAGAGCCACAGCGTGACGCCCGTAAACCAGAATGCGTCCCAACCCGCACGGCGATCCGGTTGAGCAACCGCCATAGCAGTGGTTTCGTCGATCACAAAATGGGCTGCCCCCAGTCTGGGAAGCACTGAATCGGGCAGGTTCTTGCGCACCACCGGTCCGTACAACGCGTTGCGGGTCGCCAATAGCAGGGCCGACCCAACCGCTGCGCCACCGGTCCCGCCGTCGTCGATCACACCCACGGCCGCGAACTGCGAAGCACCGGTGAACACCAGAGCCGACATCACCACGATGCGTGGCAAATCGAAGCCGGCCGCCTCGGCGAACACGCCGAACGTCACACCAATAACTCCAACCGCAAGGCTCACCACCAAGCAGTCACGCCGCCGCCGCCGCCGTGCTTCGTCGTCGGTGGGACCCATATTCACCATCGGCGGTTTAGCCATCGTCCGTCCTGATCACCTCGGAACCAGATACCGAGCGAATACGCCAAGATACACGGTAGTCAATCCGCTCAAACCCACGAGACCACACGCAGATGTTCCGGCGATATCATCCGGCGCGGCAGACGGTACCGACGAGCAGAGCCCGATCAGGTGGTTGAAACCCATGACAACGGACCAGGCGATTCCAGAGACAATGCGGGCCGCTCTACTGGTGGGTACCGGCGGACCCGAGATGCTTGAAGTGCGCGACGACGTTCCCGTTCCCCGACCCGACCAAGGCGACGTGTTGGTTCAGGTGATGGCGTGTGGCGTCAACAACACCGACATCAACACCCGGGTCGGTTGGTACAGCCGTTCGGTTTCTGCAGGCACGTCCGGCGCTGGCTTCGCAGAGGCAGACCTCGAAGATGTTGGCTGGGGCCGAGAAGGGCTTGCTTTTCCTCGTATTCAGGGAGCAGATATCGCCGGGGTGGTCGTTGCGATCGGTGAAGGCGCCGACAACAACCTTTTGGGGTGTCGAGTGCTGGTAGACCCCTGGTTGCGTGACCGTCGTTACCCCAACGAACGCGAACTCGCCGGTTACTTGGGAAGCGAACGAGACGGAGGCTTCGCGCAGTATTGCACCGTGCCAAGCGAAAACGTCTACCCGATCTCAACCGAACTGTCCGACGTGGAACTAGCTTCGTTCGCCTGCTCTTGGTCCACAGCCGAGCACATGTTGCAACGGGTGAACCTGAGCGACGGGGAGACCATCGCCGTTCCAGGCGCATCGGGTGGAGTCGGGAGTGCCCTCGTCCAGCTCGCCAAGCTTCGCGGTGCCGGCGTTGTGGCTGTGGCCGGTGCTTCCAAGCTTGAACGGGTCCTCGAACTCGGAGCTGACGCGGCGGTTTGCCCGAGAAACAAAAAACCGGGTCGCTGCCGCAGTAGAGGCCAACGGAGGACTCTTTGACGCAGTGGCCGACATCGTGGGCGGAGTCGACTTCGGAGGCTGGCTCGAAGCACTCACACGAGGCGGCCGATACGTGACCTCCGGTGCCATCGCGGGTCCGCTTGTGGATCTGGACCTACGCACTCTCTACCTGCGCGACCTGCAACTCCACGGCGCCACCATCTACGAACCCCAGGTCTTCGCCGATCTCGTCGGCTACATCGAAGCGGCGCAGATTCAACCGGTGGTCGGCGGCACCTTCCCGCTCGAACAAATCCACGAAGCACAAGAAGCGTTCGGCTCCAAGAACCAGGTCGGAAGCATCGTCATCACGATCCAGCGCTAGTGAGTGCGGCGGGCCAGAATCTCGAAGCAGGCGACCGCGGCCGCGGCCGAGACGTTGAGAGATCCGAGCGCACCTTGCAACGGGATTGATGCCAAGGCGTCGCAGCGCTGACGAACCAGGCGACTAAGACCCGGGCCTTCCGCCCCCAACACCAGAGCAATCGGTTCATCCGCGACGGTCAACTGATGGATCGGCTGATCACCACCGGAATCGAGGCCAACCGTCCAAACACCGCTGTCGCTCAACGTTTGCATCGCGGCCGGCAGGCCACCGACCAGAGCCATGCGCAGGTGCTCAATAGCACCAGCAGCGGCTTTCGTTACCGATGGCGTGATATGCGCCGCGCGATGACGGGGTAACACCACCCCCGTTACTCCAGCGCACTCAGCCGTGCGCAGAATCGCTCCGAGATTCTGGGGATCGGTGATGCCGTCGAGCAGCAACAGGAACGGTTTGTCATCCGCAGCGCCGCCAGCCAGCAAATCCGCCAACTCGGTTGGTTGCAGCGGGGCTGCGGTAGCGAGAACTCCCTGCGAAGCGCCGGTGCGAGCCATGGACTCAAACTTGCTTCTCGCCAACTCGCGGATAGGCACCTTGTTCTCATCGGCAAGGTCGATGATGTCTCCAAGGATCGGGGCGTCATCAAGGTCACCCGCCAACACGACCTCGCGGGTGCGTCGGGTGCCCGCCAACAACAACTCTCTGACCGCGTGACGACCCTCCACCTGATCGCCACCCAAAGACGGTCCTCGGCTGCGATTAATCGGGTCATCACGGCGCGGCGTGGTCCCGCGTTGACCCTGCCGACGATTCGCCGGCCCGCCCGAGGAACTGCGCCGTTGGCCTTTCGCTCTTCCGCTTGCCCCACCGCCCTGAGCGCCGCGCCGTCTATTGCTCCCCAAGTTCTTGTTTCGGCTCATTTCGCTACCAGAGCGACCGCCCACGCGACCACGCCCTCTCCCCGACCCAAAGCACCGACACCCTCCGTTCGGCGACCCGTCACAGAGACCGGTGCACCCACAGCACCAGACAGTTTGGACTCCATCGCGAACTTCACGGGTGCCAGCGCAGGCCGATCAAGCACGACCGAACAGTCAATATTTCCTGGTGACCAGCCACTCTCACGCACCGCTTGGGCCGCCAAGCGCAACAGGTCCACACTGTCAGCACCAGCAAGTTCTGGGTCTGTATCGGGAAACATCTGACCAATGTCGCCCAATCCGGCTGCGCTCAACAACGCATCGGCACAGACATGGGCGATCACGTCGGCGTCGCTGTGACCCTTCAACCCCGGCTCGCCAGGGAACGCTAAACCACCAAGCACCAGCACACGATCTGGATCATCGGAGCGGGCATGAACATCAAACGCCTGGCCCACCCGATAGCGGATCTCCGAACAATTCACGATTCAGCCTGGGTCGAAAGGTGAAAGGCAGCCACCTCAAGATCGTAGGGGGTGGTCAGCTTGAGGTTGCGTTGCTCACCTGACACAAGTTCGACTCTGCCACCGGCATCGGAAACCAAAGAAACATCATCTGTGGCCTCTGGACTCTGTTGATGAACCCGTCGCAGTACCTCGGCTCGAAACGCCTGGGGCGTTTGCACCGCCACAAGCTCATCACGGTCAACGGCGCCCCCCGAGCGATACCGAATGGTGTCGGTAACCGCGATCACCGGGGTCGCCGCGTCGGCTCCGGCACTCACCGCTGCTATGACACTTTCGAAAATCAAATCAGAAGCCAACGGGCGAGCCGCGTCATGAACCATCACAACCTCAGCGTCGGCGGGAACCGCAGTAAGACCATTGCGAACAGATTCTGAGCGGGTCGAGCCCCCAGCCACCACCCGCCACTCAAACCCGTCGGACAACTCGCTGGACTCAAGGCCCATCGACAATCCCGCCAGCTCTGATTCTGGCACGACGACCACGACGCCATCACTGTGGCGCGCCGCTGTGCGCACCGAGCGATCAAGCACGCTCACACCAGCCAGATCGAGGAATTGCTTCGCCGCGCCGAAACGACTCCCAGAACCGGCAGCAGCCACAATGGTCCAGATAGCACCCTTGCATTCACTATTCACAGCTACAGCTTGGCAGCAGCAACTCGAATCACCCAACCAAATGCTCGGATTGAACAGGGCGTTGCACCGATACCTGTTGTTTCCCGGCTCTTGTTCGCTCCGCTCACTGGGCCGCTCAGCCTCTAGGCCTTTATTGCCTGAAATCTATACGGGATCGGGTCGCCCAACTAGATTGAAAGACCCATGACAGAGACCAGTATTCTTCGCGCTACTGAGCTGTTCGCCAGTCTCACCGAAGAATCTCTCTCTGCCATCGCAGCCACTGGGTCATCAATTCAACTGCGGCGGGGCGACACACTATTCACCGAAGGCGCAGAACCCGACCACATCTACATCGTCACTAGCGGCCGAATTGCCATGGTCAATCGTTCAATCGACGGACGCGAATCCGTCGTGGCCCTAATGGAAACAGGCGATCTGTTCGGAGAGATGCCTCTGTTCGACGGCGGAATACGATCGACTGGGGCTCGGGCGCTCGAACCATCCGGTGTCATCGCCATCCCATACGAGCCGGTTCGGGCGCTGTACCAAGAGCACCCCGATGAACTGTGGGGTGTAGTCAAACTCTTAGTCGGTCGCCTGCGCGCAACCGACAAAAGCCTGGCTGACAGCGTCTTTCTTGACGTGACTGGTAGGACCGCCAAACGCCTCTTGGAGTTGGCAGGCGACGAAGACGAGTTCATTCTTCCCATCACCCAAGAAGAACTAGCTGGAATGATCGGCGCCAGCCGCGAGCGAGTGAACAAAGCCATTGCTTCATTCGTACGTCTGAACTGGATCGATCAGTCCGACCGACGCTACGTCATCACCAACCGCGAACAGCTCACTATTAGAGCTCGCTGAGCTACCAGAGCCAGCGCGAGGCCTGCTGCCAAGCGTCGGCAGCATCATCGGGGCGGTGCGCCGGGCGGGCGGGATCATGAACAAAACCATGTTCCGCGCCGTGATAGGACACAACCTGCGCCCCGGATTCCCGAAGTTCTGCTACTCCCTCGGCCGGTGTATAAGGATCAGCGGTGCCAACTACGGCCAGCAGCGAGGACGGATCGCCGTTGCTCAGATGCTCAAGAGGCTCGCCCTGCCCAGATCCTCGCCAGCCCTCGGGCACATGAATCATGCCGTAGAAAGACACGAGCCGATTGAAACGCCGGGTGCTTACTGCCTTGTTGACATACATCCCACCCATGCAAAACCCAATCGCTCCCACCTTTGCCGCGCCCGTGCGATCAGCCGCGGCGGTCATGTCGCCCAAGACGCGACCGTCGGATAGAGACGAAGCCGCCGCGAAACGGCCCTCAAGATCTAGATTCTCCTGGGTGGGATATAGCTCAGGGGCAACCACACAGCACTGCCATTCGTCAGCTAGACGGGCCGCCATTTCATCAAAGAGCGGACGAAGCCCCATAATGTCGGGCACCAATACAAGCCCCCGCTCATTGCTGGAACCAACAACTTCGGCGGGAGTGCCGGACGGTAGTTCAATTCGCATCGACGTATCTTGTCATCTCCGATCAACTCGGGCCGACCTCGGCGAGTTGTACGGCGGCGGCCAGCGTTGGTGCTCGCAAAATGGTCAAACCTTCAGGGGCCCCGCCAGTTGCATGAGGAACGATGGCACGGCAAAACCCCATGCGCGAAGCCTCCGCGAGCCGTCGATTGGTATGGCTGACTCCACGGAGTTCACCGCCCAAGCCGACCTCGCCGATGACCACCAGGTCTTCAGCCAACGGACGGTCAGTCAGCGAAGAAGCAACAGCCAAAGCCAGTGCAGCATCAGCACCCGGGTCGCTCACCTTCGCTCCTCCGACGGCCAGTGCATATACCTCCGCGCCCGAAAGCGGTAGCCCAACCCGCCTCTCCAAAACGGCTAGCAGCATTGCCAATCGGCCGTGATCCACACCAGACGCGCTACGCCTCGGCGTCGCCAAAGACGACGGGGCAACCAACGCTTGCAACTCCACAAGCAAAGGGCGGTTCCCATCAACAGTCGGGACCACCGCCGAACCTGATACTTGCACCACCCGATCAGCCAAGAACAATCCGCTCGGATCCTCAACCGGCGCCAACCCCGACTTGTCCATCTGCATCAGTCCGACTTCGCAAGTCGGTCCGAAGCGATGCTTGGTGGCGCGCAACAACCGAAGCTCATGATGACGCTCCCCCTCAAACTCAAGAACCGTGTCGACCACATGCTCAAGTACTCGTGGCCCTGCCAAGGCTCCCTCCTTGGTCACATGGCCCACCAACAAAAGAGCGATGCCACGACGCTTCGCTTCCTGCACCAGCACATGCACGCATTCACGGACCTGCACGACCGAACCGGGAGCCGATGCGTGGGCAGGGTTCTGCAAGGTCTGTACCGAATCGATGATTACAAGATCGGGTTTGACGTCATCAAGATGACCGAGGACCTGCGGTAGAGAAGTTGCGGCCACAAGCCACAACTCAGGTTGGACTACACCAAGACGATCCGCTCGCATCCTGATCTGGCCAATCGACTCTTCACCCGAAACATACAGCGCCCGGCGATTCGCTCCTGTCGCCTGACCCGCTACTTGGAGCAGCAGAGTTGACTTGCCGATACCAGGCTCACCACCAAGCAGAGTCACCGACCCCGGAACGAGCCCACCCCCAAGAACCCGGTCCAATTCCGGCAGACCCGTAGGTTGAATAGCGACCGACTCATCGATCACATCACCGATGCGAAGCGCTACGCCGGCACCCTCAACAGGAGGCACCAAAGACAGCGAAGTGGAGCGATCACGCTCAACTAGTTCTTCGCTGAGGGTGTTCCACTCGCCGCAACTATCGCAGCGACCCGTCCAACACGGCGCGGAGGCGCCGCACACTGAACAGCGGTGAATAGTTCTCGTTCGAGCCATGGACGCACACTATGGAGGCCCTGTGACAGCGAGATCTGGCTACCGCTCTAGGCCCCACGGTTTTTGAGCAGGTCCTCGAATCCAAGGACCACCGTGTGGTCAGTGTCGGGGATCGCATCGCTACCCGACAAGAACAGCCCAGTCGCCATGCCCAACTCTTCGGCAACATCCAAGTTGCCCGGGATACTGCTCAGATAAAAACAGTCAAACAAATCAACCGACAAAGTCCGTCGGGTCGCCTCGAATAGCGCGGGTTCGGGCAAGGTGGATCCGACATCACCGCTAACCATCCACGACGCAATCGAGTCATCAAGGGCTGCCATCCGACGCAACCGGTCACCCCAGGCGCGTGGTTGATTGCCAATTGCAGCAACGGGAAGTCCGCTGTTCTTCATGCGATCCAGGAACGGATGCAAACCGGGAAGCAGTCGAAACGACGACAAGTACCTCGTCTCAATCTGATCAGAGACCAAGCTCAGATCAACCTCGCTCCAGAACTCCGACGGCGACAAACGCCCGAGCACCAACTTGCGATGGAGATCTCTTACAAGCTGGGGATCAATGTCGGGTTTTTCAGCCAGGATCAGCGGCAGCAGCGCACCTTCAAGCGGGTCCGTGGGCCGGACCAACACACCATGAACGTCCACCACCAACAGCCGCAACATTCGACGACGGGGACGGCTCGCCTCCTGTGCCCGGGTGGCTGCACGATGCTGGCGACGCCGTATATCCCGGCGTCGGCGACCCTTGGGCGTGCGCCACTTGGCCAACAAGAAATGCGCTAACCGAGTACCGAGAAGCAGCACCAAGAAAACGCCGGCAGCAAGAGCGACCATCGTCCAAACCCGCACAAGAATGCTCTCTACTGCCGAATTCGCCTCGATCTCCACGGCGCGATCGCCGTAGCTCATCGTCCAAATGATGGTCTCGTCGACAATCTCACCGTTAGCCGACCCCGGCGTATCTGGGAGCCGCACTGTCACGGTCAACCCGAGTACATCTTCGAAGTCGCCCTCAAAATCGTTTTCGATCGCGTCCTCGGTTCGCCCGAGGGGGGGGAGCCCCTGCGGGAAAACGCCGCCAAGCTGTTCGATGTCGAAGGTGGGGTTGATCGAACCACTGAGTTCGTAATCGGTCCTCGCCGGTCCCAGTCCGATGACGTCGAAGCTGTGTTCCTTGATGAGAGTGAACCCTTCGAAGATCACGTCCTCACCAGCGATCTCAGCCAACACACCGCCAAGCGCGTCTGCAGTTGGAAACCGTTTCGCGATGGTCACAGTCAATGAACCAACTCCATCAGCGGTGCTGCTGTTCACCGTCCAGCCCGCTTCACTGAGATCGTCCAGCTTCAACGCATTGGGAGCATCAGGAATAAGAGAAACGGCTTCGGGGTCAGCGACCACCTCTACCGTCACCTCGCCCGAACCGTCGTCGTCAACCCTGATGTCGACGGTGGTATCGACACGGCATGCGCTCGTGAGCAACAACAAAACCAACGCCACGAGCGCCCTCATTCTCCAAGTAGCCAGGCGCAACCGCATCATCGTATGAACGCTAGACCGCTGAACACGTCAGCGGGCACGATATCTTCCGCTCTTGTTCGCTTCGCTCACAGGCCGCTCGGGCCACGATATCTTCCGCTCTTGTTCGCTTCGCTCACAGGCCGCTCGGGCCATAGGCCCTCTAGAAGCTGTCAACCGCTTCGGCGAGTTCAGGTTCAGGAGGAGTGAAACCCTCGATGGATCGGAACACGATCATCAACTGGTCACTCGTATCCGGGTCGGCTTCGACATCAACGATGACAATTTCACCAGCCCGAAAATCCTTGTTCAGCAACCTCTCCGACAACGGATCTTCCACCAAGCGTTGCAGCGCACGACGCAACGGCCTCGCCCCGAGCGTCGGGTCGTAACCCTCTGCTGAGAGGAAATCCTTGGCCGCATCGGTCAACTCCAAGCCCATACCCTGACCGGCGAGTTGTTTCGCGGTTCGGGCCACCATGAGATCAACAATCTCACGGACTTCGGGCCGGCTCAACTCATGGAAGACAATCACATCGTCGATGCGGTTCAGGAACTCCGGTCGGAAATGTGCCTTGAGGGCATCGGTGACCTTTTCCTTCATGCGTTCGTAGGTGACAGCCTCGTCAACCTTGGTGAACCCGAGGTTGGCTTTGCGCAGATCTTGGGTGCCCAAGTTGGAGGTCATGATCAGCACGGTGTTGCGGAAATCCACGGTACGACCCTGACTATCGGTGAGACGACCCTCTTCGAGAATCTGCAGCTAGATGTTGAAGACATCCGGATGGGCCTTTTCGACCTCGTCGAACAACACCACCGAGAAGGGCTTGCGGCGCACCTGCTCGGTGAGCTGACCGCCTTCGTCGTAGCCGATGAAGCCAGGCGGCGAGCCGATCAGACGGCTGACAGTGTGCTTGTCCATGTACTCCGACATGTCGAGGCTGATCAGCGCGCTCTCATCACCAAACAAGAACTCGGCGAGAGTCTTAGCCAATTCGGTTTTACCGACACCCGACGGACCAAGGAAAATAAACGAACCGCTCGGCCGCTTCGGATCCTTCAGACCGGCTCGAGTGCGGCGAATTGCCTGGGACACCGCGTGAACCGAACTTTGTTGACCGATGACCCGCTTATGGAGTTCGTCTTCCATCCGCAGCAGCTTCTGGGTCTCTTCCTCAGTGAGTTTGTAGACGGGAATACCGGTCCACAGCGACAAAACCTCCGCGATAGCTTCTTCGTCGACTTCGTCGAAGAGGTCAACTCCGGATACTTTGGCTTCGCCTTCCAACGAATCGCGACGCGCGAGCAGCTCTTTCTCTCGGTCTCGTAGACGACCTGCTTCTTCGAACTGCTGAGACTCAACCGCGAACTTCTTTTTTTGGACAACCTCGGAGATTTCAGCTTCGAGTTCTTTGTGCTCGGGCGGGGTGGACATCCGCCTGATACGTAGACGCGAACCAGCTTCGTCGATCAGGTCAATCGCCTTGTCTGGCAGGAAACGATCGGATATGTAACGATCCGCCAAATTGGCGGCAGCCACAACAGCCTGATCGGTGATGGTCACACGGTGATGCGTTTCGTAACGATCACGCAGCCCTTTCAAGATTTCAATCGTGTGGGGGACGGAGGGTTCATCAACCACGACCCGCTGAAAGCGCCGTTCCAGAGCTGCGTCCTTCTCGAAGTACTTGCGATATTCGTCGAGGGTTGTGGCACCAATGGTCTGAAGTTCACCCCGAGCCAACATGGGCTTGAGGATTGAGGCAGCGTCAATCGCGCCTTCGGCCGCGCCTGCACCGACCAGGGTGTGGATCTCGTCGACGAAGAGGATGATGTCGCCGCGGGTCCTGATTTCTTTGAGCACCTTCTTCAGGCGTTCCTCGAAATCACCGCGATAGCGCGACCCGGCTACCAAAGCGCCCAGATCAAGCGTGTAGAGCTGCTTTTCGTGGAGCGTTTCGGGGACGTTGTCGTCGGCGATCGCCTGCGCAAGTCCTTCGACGATGGCGGTCTTGCCGACGCCGGGTTCTCCCACCAGCACCGGGTTGTTCTTGGTGCGGCGACTAAGAACCTGCATCACTCTTTCGGTTTCACGAGCGCGTCCGATAACCGGATCAAGGCTCTTGTCTCGCGCTAATTGGGTGAGGTTGCGGCCGAATTGGTCAAGAACCAGGGACCCGGATGCGCTATCGCCACCTGAACCACCCGTGACCGCACCCGCCCTCTCACGAGAAGATCCCGACGACTGCTCTCCCGAAGGACCGCCGTAACCCGAAAGAAGCTTGATGACCTGCTGACGTACGCGACTGAGGTCAGCTCCGAGCTTTACGAGGACCTGGGCGGCCACCCCTTCGCCTTCACGGATCAATCCCAACAGAATGTGTTCCGTGCCGATGTAGTTGTGGCCGAGTTGCAGCGCTTCACGAAGACTCAGTTCGAGAACCTTTTTGGCCCGAGGAGTAAAAGGAATGTGGCCGCTTGGAGATGATCCACCCTGTCCGATGATCTCCTGAACCTGATTGCGAACTGCTTCGAGGCTGATGCCCAACGACTCAAGTGCCTTCGCCGCAACTCCCTCACCCTCATGGATGAGCCCGAGGAGGATGTGTTCGGTACCGATGTAATTGTGGTTGAGCAGGCGCGCTTCCTCCTGCGCTAGCACCACCACACGTCGAGCCCTGTCGGTAAACCGCTCGAACATCGGGTTTTCCTTCCTGAATATCGGGCTGTACAGATCTAAGTGTATAGGGACGCTTGTCGGTAAGACCATCGAATACACAACGACACCGATTAACGCCTACGACGAGATTGGGCAAGTAACCTCTGTGCGTGGCTGCAACTCCGCTTTCTCTGGTTCCGTCGATGCAGGACGATCTGCTCCGCGTTGAGACCGAACTGCTGCGGGTCGTTTCGGCGGAGGACGACTTTCTCACCGACGTCGCAAGCCACCTCATCAATGCTGGTGGAAAGCGAGTTAGGCCCGGCTTTTGTATCGCTGCCGCGGCGGTTGACGATGTCGACAGCGCGGCAGCTTCGATCGACGTGATTCGCGGCGGTTGTGCGGTCGAGTTGGTTCACATCGGCTCGCTTTACCACGACGACGTGATGGACGGGGCGACTACCCGCCGCGGTGTCAAGAGCATCAACGCAGAGTGGGGAAATCTGCGAGCGATTCTCGCTGGCGACTATCTGCTGGGGCGTGCCTCTGAGTTGGCGGCAGCGCTTGGTACTGAAGTAGCCGGGTTGCTGGCCACGACTATCACCGAACTCTGTACCGGCCAGATTCTCGAACTGGAGGCCACCTACAACCCAGGTCGCACCTTCGACCAATACCAGCGGTCGATCTCGGGCAAGACGTCATCTCTGTTGGCGACTGCCTGTCGCATCGGCGGAATTGTCGCCGAAATCCCCCGCCCGACGATCGACACACTCACTGAGTTCGGACGCGCCTACGGAATGGCCTTTCAGATAGTCGACGACATATTGGACATCATCGCCACAGATGAGCAGCTCGGGAAACCCTCCGGCAACGACCTTCTTGAAGGGATCTACACGCTACCTGTGATCTACTCGCTGCAAGATCCAGATGTCGCTGGCGAACTCCGCTCGCTGCTCCGAAGCGACATCACCATCGAACAGCGAGACCGGGCCCGCGAACTGACACGCATAGGCGGTGGGGTTGAGCTTGCTGTCAGCATGGCCGAAACATGGGCCACCAAAGCCGATGCCGCTCTATCAGACCTTCCAGACACGACAGGTGCAGCGGCCCTGCGGGCGGCGGGACACCACCTCATGGAACGCCTCAACGCCGTCCGCTAGGGGCTGCCCGCTAGCTGCCCACGAAATCTGCGCGTTCAGCTACAAATAGTGTGGTTAAACGCGCAGATTTAGGGGCTGTCCGCTAGCGGGTGTTGCGTTGGTGGACGATTCGTAGGCCGTGAAGCGTAAGGAAGGGTTCGACATTTTCGATTGTTCGCGCGACTGGAGCGATCAGGTAGGCAAGACCACCGGTGGCCACCACGTTTATCTCACCCATCTCTTCAGCAAAGCGATCAACCATGCCGTCGATCATGGCGGCAAAGCCGTACACGGTTCCCGACTGAATGGACTCGACCGTTGACTTACCAATCACGCTGCGTGGCTCAATGAGTTCAACCGCACGCAGCGCCGCAGCGCGGCCGAACAGCGCATCAAGGCTGATTTCAATACCGGGGGCGATTGCGCCACCGAGAAATTCGCCGAACTCAGAGATGACATCGAAATTGTTGCCGGTCCCGAAATCGACAACGATCGTGGGGCCACCGTAAAGGTCGAAAGCCGCGATGGCATTGGCTATTCGATCAGCGCCGACCTCTTTGGGGTTGTCATAGAGGATCGGGATACCTGTCTTTACACCTGGTTCTATAACGATGGGGTCGAACGGCAAGTAGCGCCCAACCATGTCGCGCAGCACTGAGAGAATCCGCGGGACCCCCGAGCAAATAGCCGTGCCGGTCAACTCTGTTTCAAGGTCGACCCCTGCAGTGTTGAGCAACGAACGAATAAGTACCGAGTACTCATCGGACGTTCTCTCCGCATCAGTTGAGAGTCGCCAGTGATCTACCAGACCAACCGCGGCACCTTCACCCTCATCACTTTCGAGATCGTAGAGGCCAAGAACACTCTGGGTATTTCCGACATCAATCGTAAGAAGCACACAACAACGCTATCCGCGACCTCGCTCTTGTTCCCTATGGGCAGCGCCGATCAGATAACTGCACCGTCGTTGTCGATGAGGCGGGCTTGTCCGAAGCGGGCTGCTACGAGAAGTCGAACCTCACCGTGCAACGGACCGTCGCTGACAAGCGAATCGGCTTGCACCGCGGCCACATAGTCGAGCGAGGCAAGGTTTGCGGTGTTCACAACGGCCGCCATAACGTCCTCCACCGCCGCTGAATCTGTTTCCCCACCGCTGATCGCATCTAGCCCGGCATCAAGAGCAGCACGCAAGACCGGGGCCTGGGTCCTCTCATCGGTGGTGAGGTAGGCGTTGCGACTCGACATCGCTAAGCCGTCGGGTTCACGAACCGTTGGGCACGCAACCACCTCCACCGGAATGCTCAGATCACTGACCATGCGTTTGACGACGCAAACCTGCTGCCAGTCCTTCGCCCCGAAATAGGCACTGCACGGACCCATGATCGAGAACAGCTTGGCGACCACCGTTGCCACACCTGCGAAATGGTGCGGACGCGCTGCCCCCTCCAGAGGCGCCGCCACCGACGCCACTTTGACGACCGTGTCGACCGGACTGGGATACATCTCCTCAACTGAGGGAACGAAGAGATAGTCGACTCCAAGGGCTTCGCACTCGGCGCTGTCGGCCGACAGATCCCGTGGATAGGAACCGAGGTCCTCGCCCTCGGCAAACTGCAACGGGTTCACGAAGATTGAAACAAGACTCACCGGGTTGTACGCAACGGCGGTCGCCACCAGCGACAGGTGCCCAGCGTGCAAGTACCCCATGGTCGGCACAAAACCGACCCCGCGGCCCGCCCGACGCTCTGCGTCGAGCCGCTCTCTCAGCTCAGAAATTGTCGTGATTGTTTCCATTATCCGTGGTCTTGATCAACAACTTGGAACCAGCCTAAACGTGCGCGCTCAACCGACGGTCATCAGGGAGGTGCCTGCTAGGACTGCGGTGATGCCGATTACCTGCCACCAGCGGAGTCGGTCCTCGTCGAACAGCACCGCCAACGCGATGGTGATAATCGGGTAGAGCGAACCCGCGACCGCGACCTCCCCGACCGGACCTCTTTGCAATCCGGCAATCAACGTAGCTATCCCTGCGCCGCCCATTACGCCTCCGATGAAACCGGGAAGTCGAAGCGTACGCGGCAGTATCTGAGGTATTCGCATCGCTCTTGTAGCGACCAGCATCAACACCGTGGCCACCATCCGCTGGCTGACCGCCGGCCACATACCACTGTCGAGGCTGGTCCGAGCCAGAAGCACTGTTGCTACTGCGAAGCAAGTCCCCGCCAATACAGCGAACGCGATTCCTGCTCGGAGACGTCCGCCAAGGTCGGGGACGATGACCGCGACTAGCAGGCCAACAATGGCGAGTGCGATTCCCGCAGCCACAATACGCGAGGGTCGTTCGCCGGTAGCGAGTCCGTACACCAAAGGCCCCAGAGCTGTGAATGCGGCCACGATCGGCGACGCAACCGCCGCAGAGGATATAGCCATGCTGTGCCACATAGCTGAGAGCGCGACAGCCATCAGTGCGCCTGAAACAGCCCCCAACACGAGAGCCTCATAACCGATCGTGCTAGGCACGAAGTACAGCAACACCACCGTCACCCCAAGGCCACCGATGAAGGCCGTGCCCACTGAGGTCATGGCGTGGGCGCGCCGAGTGCAATACCGGCCGAAGTAGTCGGACACGCCGATCAACACCGACGCTAGAACTCCCAGAAGCACCGGCATACGAACCGCACGCTAGCGGGCCGATTGCACCCTGTGTCGCTGAAGCCCTTTGTGGCTGAGACTTTGAATCAGCTGTCAGCTAGGCGCTTTGCCTCTTCAACCAGGGCCTCGTAGACGGCGCGTTCGTCGGGTGGCAGAGCTTTGAGATGACGGGCGATCGTTGCTTCGTCGCCGCGTGCCGCTGGACCCGTGAGCGCGGCAGCAGGACCCAAGCGCCCGACGCTGTCGATGGTGTCTCGGGCTAGATCAAGCATGACCTCGAGCGGTACACCGGCGAGAGCAGCCACCCGTTCTGCTTGACCCAACAACGCAACGAGATGGTTGGACGAAATCACTGCTGCGGCGTGGTACAGGGGTCGCGCACTCTCGTCGATGGGGAATGAGCGACCACCCAGCGCAGTGACCAGCGAGTCAACTTCGGAGTCGCCGGCCACCGCGAACCAGGCACCGCGTAGCCGCTCGGCCCCCAGTTCTTCTGACGGCAAAGACACCAGCGGATGCAGCGCCGCGCCGCGCGGGTGCCCTGTGAGAACATCAAGTCCCAAGGCCCCAGAAAGATGAAGCACCAAAGTCGCGGGTACTGGACGAACCGACTCGGCCACAGCCGCGATTACGTCGTCTGGAGTGGCGATCACCAGCACATTGGTGCCGACAGCAGCGGTGCTGAGGTCGTCGTCTCGACCCAGATAACCCAAGACTTCCCAGCCCGCCGACTCAAGCGCAGTGCCCAACGACTTCCCAGCACGCCCACCACCGATGATGCGGACTCTCAACATGGGTCGCTCACCGACACCAACTCGTCGAGACGGCCACGGCGCACCACCTGATCTCTACGACTAGCGCTGTCCACATCGAAACCCTCTGGGAGCAAATCCGCGGCGAGGTCGTGGAGCGGAATGAGCACGAAGCTCCGTTCGAACATGCGCGGGTGAGGGACAACGAGGTCGGGTTCAGTCAGCGTTTCGCCATCGACCCACAAAACGTCAACGTCGAGAGTACGGGCACCCCAGCGGACTTCCCGTACCCGCTGAGCAGCACTTTCAAGGCTCTGACAGACACCGAGCAGCGCTCGTGCACCAAGACGGGTGCTCAACGCCACGACGAGATTCAGATAAGGACCCTGTTCAGGACCGCCGACCGGCGCGGTTTCGTAGACGTCAGACACTCCGACCAAATCTGGAACCGCCGCCACCCCATCGCGTAGATAACCAACACGATCACCGAGGTTCGAACCGAAACCTAGAAACGCTCTGTGATGTTCGGTCATCGCCGTCGAACAATCCGGACACCACTCGAATCGAGGAACTGGGTGACCGGCGAGCGCAGTTTTCTTACCTCGACGGTGACCTCGGTGATCCGTTCATCGGCAAGCACTGCCTCGGCTACCCGTTGTGCCAGACGTTCAAAGAGTTGGAACGACTCGTTTTGAGTGACCTCTTCAATCCGGGCGAGGATACTGCCGTAGTCGATCGTGTCGGCGAGTTCATCGGTGGTCGTGGCGGCTAGTTCCGCCACTACGTCGATGTCGAATTCGTAGGGTTGCGGCCGATTTTGTTCCTCTGGTAGAGCGCCGCAGATGCACGCCAGGCGCAAGCCGCGTAGTTGAATGACGTCAGGAGGAGACATCAGACTCACCTTCGTCAGACCCGCCATCGTCAGACCCGCCTTCGTTGGAGTCGCCTTCGTTGGAGTCGCCGTCGTCGGACTCGTCAACAATGTTCACGAAAGCGCCCGTCGGAACTTCGTCTTGCAAGTCGCATCTTTCCAACATCGCCACAAGCTCGCGACCAGTCGAAGTCAACTCACGCTCAAAAAGCTGTTCAGTCACCATGATCGCCCGCGGGCCGTCGGGCACCAGACCCATCCACAGGAGGTAAGCGGCCATCAGTCCCGTGATTGTCTCGCCCAACTCTTCGCGGTGAATAACGATTTTGTGCCCAGCCCTGACGTGGTCACGGATTGCTGCCATCACTCGAGTTAGTCCCAAAGGCCCATCGCTCAAACCAGCAAACGGCACATGGTGGTATGGCAAGCCAAGTTCTTCGTAGTTGTGGAGGTTGTGCTTCGAACCAATCAGCGACACAACGAAGTGAAACCCTTGCTCGCGAAGCCAGATGATTTCCTCCAGTCGGCGAACCTTACGGTGATCGAAGCCATAGCCGCCGGGGCGCTCACAAACAGCTACCTGATCCTTTAGGACCCAGCGAAAATGTTTCGGTTTGATTCCTTGTGCCCAGCGGCCCCTCATCGCCATATATCCAGGCCCTTCATGCTTTAAGCAAACTCAAGGCGTGGACCGTGGCTCTGACGTCATGCACTCGGATCATGTCAACTCCAAGATACGCGCTCCATACCGCAATCCCCACGGAGCCTTCAAGCCGATCAGCGGATGAGATGATCGGATTCTCGCCCTCAACAGCGTCGGATTGGGCATGAATTTCTCCGATGACGCTCTTGCGGCTCGCCCCGACAAGAACCGGGGCGATCTCTGCGAAACGATCAATGTTGGCCAACAGTTCCAGGTTGTGTTGCGTCGTCTTGCCAAAGCCGATACCGGGATCAACCCAAATGCGTTCCACGCCCGCATCACGGCCACGACGCACTGCATCAGCCAGAAAATCGGCGATGTC
>JAKZTU010000238.1:0-5549 GCA_047516945.1 Acidimicrobiales bacterium | reverse complement strand
ACGAGCAACTCGGCATGGAGGGTATTGGTTGGGAGGGAGATCTCGAGGAGATGCGAGCGAACAGGATCGGTGATTGGGGAAGCAGTGCTGATAGCTGACACGTCGGCGTGGGTCGACTTCTTGAGGGGCACAGGATCCCCCCAAGCTGTGCACCTGCGTCGGGCCATCTCCGAAAGGGAAGTGGTCGTAATCGATCCGATCCTCCTAGAAGTAATGGCTGGCGCAAGTCGCGACACGGTTGTACGCACGCAGAGGTTGTTGGAGGCCCAACAACTCGAATCCTTGTTCCCCAAATTGGACTGGCTCGACGCCGCGACGATTTACCGCGAACTCAGCTGGCGGGGTGTCACCGTTCGTTCGCAACTCGATGCTCTGATAGCAGCGGTAGCCATTCGACTTGATATGCCAATCCTGCATCGCGACCGGGACTTTGCTCAGATCGCCCAGCACACGCCGCTTCGTATCGTCGCAGCTTGACCTCGCTGCAAGTGCCGCTACCAGGAAATCCGAAGAGACTAGAGCCGTGGATCTACGGGTTCGCTTTCGAGCGCGAGCACGCCAAACACGCATTCATGCACCTGAGACAAGTGTTTGTTGGCGACGAACCGGTCGAGTGCTTCGATGCCGAGGGCGAATTCTCGTCGTGCGAGCGATGACTTCCGGCGAAGCGACCGTTGACGCAGTCTTTCGAGATTCATCGGTTCGAGATATTCCGGTCCGTAGATGATTCGGAGGTACTCACGGCCCCTGCACTTGACCCCCGGCAGCACGAGGCCTCCCTTAGCGTGGGTGATGGGCTCAAGTGGTTTGATGACCATGCCCTCGCCCCCACCGTCGGTGAGCGAGCACCACCAATCTGTGGTTTCCTGCACCGATCCATCGTCGCCCAGGTCAACAAATCGGCGATCGGTGCGACGAAGCAACCCCGGTGCCTGCTCAACGAGCGTGTCGATCTGTTCGAGATGCCACCGGTGAGGTCGGCGGGCCAGGACCTCACTCTGAGCGGCAAGGATTTGGAAGGGGGCAATCTCGATACCGTTGAGGCCGTCGACATCCCAGCAGTACCGCCGGTACGCCTCGATGTAGGAACCGACGTGCTGCGCTCGGTCGGCCGTGCGTGCCGCGAGGGCTTCGAGATCGATCCCGCGTCCGAGCGCGTCGGTCAGTAGTCGTTGAGAGGTGTTGAGCGCCACCGTGCCCGCCGCTCCGGTCGCGGCGTATTGGTGTTGGATCAGCTCAGCAGCTTTTGCTGACCATGGAAGTAGCTCCGCGTCGAGCACGAGCCAGTCAGTGCTTAGGCGGTCCCAGAGTCCCGCCGCGTCAACGGCCAGTCTGAGGCGATCTAACAAGGTCTTTGTGAGGGCAGGTTCGGTGAAGAACGGCCGGCCGGTACGGGTCACAACCACACCGGCCGCGTCGTTTGTGATTCCGAATCGCAGGTGAGCCGCGTCGGGGTCACGAGCGAATATCAAAACGGCCCGTGATCCCATGTGTTTCTCCTGGCAAACGACCTCGTTGACGCCTACTTTCTGGAAGTACGAGAACGCCTCGTCGGGATGCTCCAAGTAATCGATGTGTTTGCTGGTGCCAACGGGCGCCATCGTCGGCGGGAGGTACACCAGCCATCGGGGATCGACCGCGAAACGACTCATGACTTCGAGCGCGGCGCTTGATCGGTCGGCTTCGATCGTCAAGCGACCCGCCAAGGTCGTTTCAACGAAGTGCTTGCCCAAGACATCGCTGATGTTGAGCAACAGTGGCGGTCGTTCCTCTGTGTCGGTCTCGATCGGCCTGGTCGGTTTGTAATATTCCCGTGCCGCCGGAACCGAGACCAGCTCGCGTTCGGGCCAGCGAAGTGCAGTCAGTTCGCCTCCGAAGACCGCGCCGGTGTCTAAACAGATCGTCTCGTTGAGCCATCCTGCAACGGGCACAGGAGTGTGGCCGTACACAACGGCGGCCTCGCCCCGATAGTCCTCGGCCCACTGATAACGCACCGGAAGCCCGTATTCGTCGGTCTCGCCGTCGGTGTCTCCATACAGGGCGATGCTTCGCACGCGCCCCGACGAACGTCCGTGGTACCGCTCGGGCAAACCGGCGTGGGCGACCACGAGGCGACCGCCGTCGAGTAGGTAGTGGCTGACGAGACCGTCGATGAACTCGGCGACTCGTTTGCTGAATTCGGGACCGCGTCGTTCGAGCTGTTCGAGCGAGTCGGCGAGTCCGTGTGTCACCTGGACCCTGCGCCCTGCAAGTGCCCGGTTCAGCTTGTTCTCGTGGTTTCCGAGGATGCACAGAGCACTGCCGGCAGCGACCATCGACATCGCCAGATCGAGCACTTCGGCGACACCTGGGCCTCGGTCGACGAGGTCTCCCAGAAACACAACCCGCCGGCCCTTCCGGTGAGTGATCGGTTCGGCCGATGTCTCGTAACCGAGTTGGTCGAGTAGTCGCACAAGTTCGTCATGACAGCCGTGCACATCGCCGATGATGTCGAACGGACCGCTGTCTTGGCGGCGATCGTTCCAGGATTTGGTGCGAACCACGGAGACGGAGTCGACTTCTGAAGCCGAGCCGAGGGTATACACCCGGTTGAAGCGTTCTTTTCGTAGCCGTTTGGCGGTGCGGCGAAGCGCTCCGTGCTGGCGTTTGATGGCGTGCTGCGGTGTCTGGCGGTCCTGGCGCGAGTTGTTGTGTCCGACGCAGACGGCCAATGGGAGGTCGAAGACGATGGCCGTGGAGAGGACATCTGATCGGCGTGCGAGTTCGAGCAGCGGTTTTCGGTCTTCGGGTTTGATGTTCGTGGCGTCGACCACGGTCAGGCGACCGATTTCGAGTCGTTTGCCGACGATTGTGTGAAGCAGTTCGAAAGCCGCTTGGGTGACCGACTGGTCGCTCTGGTTATCGCCGACGAGGGCACGGCACTGGTCGCTCGACACGATCTCGGTAGACGAGAAGTGTTGACGGGCAAAGGTCGACTTGCCCGAACCGGACGCGCCGCACAACACGACGAGTCCGAGTTCGGGGATCTCGATGTTGGTAAGAGTCTTTCTCATCGACGGAATACCGCCATCTGGGTCGGCGGTCCATGGACGAGGTCAACAGGACCGATACCGCTGATCTCGTAGCTGTAGCCAAACCGATCATTGATACTGTGCGCCCACGCGGCGAACTCGTCGCGGGTCCATTCGAAACGATGATCGCCATGCCTCAGACCATTTGAGTCGAGGCGTTCGAAGTTTGCGTTGTACTCTCGATTCGGCGTCGTCAGCACGACCGTTGCGGGAGCAGCGTTGGCGAACACCACATCGGCGAACACATCGAGCCGCTCACTGTCGAGATGTTCGATGACCTCCACCATGGTGGCGACATCAAAGCCCCGCAACCGCTCGTCGGTGTAGGTCAAGGCGCCCTGCACTAGCGAAACCTGCTCCCGACGACGCTCTGACATCTCGTCGAGGCGAAGACGTCGTTCGGCTCGCTCAAGCGCCCCCACGGACACGTCAACTCCGAGAACTTCGGTGACGCAGCGTTCGGCGACAAGTCGTTGCAGCAGCCGACCCTCGCCGCATCCCAGGTCGACGACCCGGCCTCCACCAACTCGGCGAATGGCCTCGGTCACCGCCTCAAGGCGCTGTTCGTTCAAGCTGATCGGGCGTTCCACCGCCTGTTCGGCATCGTCGTCTCGTTCGTCGATCAGATCGGTGTCCTCGCCAGCGTCGGCGAGACGAGCCAGTGCTTCCCGGGCGAAGCTGCCGAAGCGCAGATAGCGACGGGTGACTAGATCCGCTTGCGGGTGCGACACAAGCCAGTCGCCACCCCGCCGCAGAAGCTTGTCGATCTCGTCGGGGCCGATCCAGTAGTGCTTGCGGTCATCAAGCACACCGAGCATGACGTAAAGGTGCTCAAGCGTGCTGCGCACAGTGTGCCGGCCGCAGAGTCGAACCGACAAGCAGCGACTATCGCCCCAAGCCGGGTATTGCTCATCCAACGGGATCGGCACCGACTCAACCTGGTAACCCAACGGTTCGAACAGCGCTTCGAGTACTTCTGTGCCGCCTCGCACCGACACGACCGGCAATTCGATTTCAAGGTCGAGGGGTGCAGAAACTAGTTCAGGTCGGGTTTCGCAGGTGCCGCTCAAGGCGGTACCGAACAGACGACCGAGAGCAACACTCAGCATCGACGACGACACATAGGGCCGATCGTTCACGTAGGGCTGAAGGCCTTGGGGTTGACGCCCTTTCGACCCTCGCGCCAGATCGATCGGGTCGACCTCCACGAACAGCGTCGCCGTGCAGCGTCGCGGAGACGCCTCTGGATAGAAAACATGTGCGCGCCCAAAGCCGACATCGACTGACCGAACTCGGTCCGGGTGCTTGTGCAACAGAAATCCGAGATCGGTTGCGTCGGGCGTCGTCGAAGTGAGCGAAACGAGCATGAACTGTTTATTCAATCAGATGGTGCACGGTCGTGGTGCACAATTTCCGCCTTTGCTGCTGACGCGGCAAGCTACGGCTGTGTGCAGTGAGTCAAGTCCTTGAACCCAAGTTTCAGGTCACAGCATTTGGCAAAATCTCGGCGGAGGGTGTGGTGTGATGCGTCAGGACATAGGAAACAGATGTGTCGGGACATGGGAAACAGATGAGGTGGTGGATCATGGTTGATGTCGAAGCGTCGTGGGATCATTTTGTGTGTTGTGGTGGAGGGGTTCAGCCAGGCTGAGACTGTTCGGCTCTATGGCGTGTCTCGGGGTTGGGTTTCGAAGTTGGTTGCCCGTTATCGCCTTGAGGGTGAGGCTGCGTTGTCGCCGCGGTCGCGGCGACCGAAGACATCACCGAACGTGACACCGTCGACGGTGGTTGAGTTGATCATCAAAACCCGGCGAACTCTCACCAGCCAAGGTCTCGACGCTGGCGCGGAAACGATCTGGTGGCATCTATTACACCATCATGGGGTGGCAGTGTCGTCCTCGACGATTAGGCGGGTGCTGCACCGCGCCAAGTTGATCGAGCCGGCACCAAAGAAACGACCCAAAACGTCGTTCGTTCGTTTCGAGGCGTTACTGCCCAACGAGATGTGGCAAACCGATGTGTGCCACTGGCGGCTCGCCAACGGCACCATCACAGAGTGAACCGCTTGGCCACGGGCTCTTGGGTGCCGAACGGTCTTGTTGGCCCGGGCCACATTCCCACCAAGTCGTCCTCAAGACGCGTTTCAGAACCCTCCAGCGGCGCCCTTGGGTGCCGCAAACTGTGTCGTGGCTGGTTAGGCGGCGTTGCGGTATTCGTCTACGAGGCCGTCGTATCTGGTCGGTTTAATCCTGTGTTGAGGGCACCAAGCCCGACGGGGCCGGGTTAGACCACCTCGCCGTCGACGAGGACCCCCACCAGCACCTTGTAGGTGCCGAGTTTGGTGCCGGTGGGGGAGACGCGTTCCGAGCCCACCTCGATGTAGTAGGTACCGTCCTGATCTGGAGTGAAGCGTTTCCGGCTGTCGTAGCCCTGCCCGCCGTTGTTGTTGGCGGTGCCCCCAAGCCGCACACCGCTCGA